>NZ_JAKUGJ010000052.1:0-11340 GCF_022663915.1 Bacillus cereus group sp. BfR-BA-01331 | reverse complement strand
CGGGAGTGGAGTCTATTCTCCCGATTGGACTTTCACCAACTAGATAATGTGTCCTTATCTGGACACGCCGATTTGCCAACGTAAAGAATACCAATCATGCACCTGCCCCATCGGGACAATATCTGTAGGGGTATTTGTCATATATACATTGATACCGCTAAGTCGTTTACTACGAGCAGAATACTTCATTCCTTTCTTTTTTTCTCTTACAGTTTGATCTTGTAATCGTTTTTGTTGTTGTTCTTTTGTTAGTCGATGAATAATCACACGAGTTGGGACTTTATCCGTCATTCCTACATAAGCGTTGGATATTTCATATGTTTGTCCTGGTTGAAGAGAGTTCATTAAAACCTCCATATCTATCTGGATATACTCTGTACCTTTCTTGATTCTGCCATCTTGAAAATAATCAGGATTAGGATTTTTTTGATAAATACGTGTATTCGATTTGATACGTGAGATATAATAAGCCTTTTTATCTTGTATATGTTGAAGATCTTTCAAATGGAAATAACCTAAATCTCGGATACATAAATCATTCGCTGTTACAGTTGGGGCACACAGGGAACCGTAGGTTCGATCATGTTGTTTACCTGGACCTGTATGAATATGAAGGAACTGTCCACTTAATAAATCATACTCAAGCTGAATCTTTACTCCCGCTGTATGGCTGCATCCTCCTGCACCTGGATAAACAAACGAAAAGGGATCTGGAAGTTGAAATGCAGTTGAATCTAAAATACGAATACGCTTGAAAACAGAAGTATATGGAGAAGAAATCGGTATAGATGAGGTTAATTTTTGGTTTAGTAGTTCGGATAGTGTGTGTTGTAAAAATTGGACGGCTGCTGTATTAAATCGTTGATTCAGTCCCTCGGGACTGATGAGCACTTCTGTCGATGCTTCTAAACAGCTAGATAACTGAGTTAAAGACGTCGTAGCGACATTTTGATTCATCCATACACATAAAGCGACTAAATCTTTTGCTTGGTACTTACTGGTTCGTTGAACAAAACCAACATCTCTAGCAAAATCTCGTAAGATATTTGGGGATAAGAAGCTTTGAATTTCTTGAGCAAATAGTTGTAATTCATCAGATACAGAAATAGACATACAAAAACGCCATCCTTTCCTATGATTCTACAGAAAGCATAGCGTATTTTTTCATTTTAGGGGGTATTTTGTTTTGTTAGCTTGATAGTGATGGGGTAGCACCACATCGCTATCAACCTAAGCTTATGCAAAGTCAATTTTAGGCGAGATTGTTTGTTTTTTCTAAGGGGCAAGTGTAGGTGATTGAAAGATTTGCATACGAAATAAACCCTAATGGGTTTCACTTTTTTGAATTAAGCGGCTTGATTATCAGGCATGGAATTGTAAACGACACCTAATATATCAAAGTCCGTTTTTTTCTCATATCGATGAGATTTCCGCCCGTTTTGCTGTAGGAGATTGAACAGACGAAGTAACACCTTTGATAGCTCTTGGGTGTTTTTTTGTATAGTTTGGAATAGAAGAAGAAAATAGTCTTTAATCATCGTTTTTGATAAGGGAGAATATCATGCCTGTTGAATTTTTGACTCGTGAACAGAAAGAAAATTATGGGATGTTTTCAGGAAACCCAACACCTGAACAACTAAATAAATATTTTGGGTTTGATGATCGAGATCGTTATGTTATTTCTCAAATGCGAGGTAACCATAATCAATTAGGTTTTGCTATTCAATTAGGAACTGTAAGATTTTTAGGAACTTTTTTGTCTCGTCCAATGAATGTACCTAAAAATGTATCATTATATGTTTCAGAACAACTTAATATAAATCCAAATGTGCTAAGTTTATATAAAAATGAAAGAACAGCTCGTAATCACGCACAAGAAATTAAACAAATTTATAATTATAAAGATTTTACAGAACAACCACATCACTGGAGATTATTACGTTGGCTCATACACGTGCTTGGGTTTCAGCGGAACGACCAAGCGTCCTATTTGATTTAGCTACAGCAAAATGTGTAGAAAATAAAATTCTATTACCTGGTGTTACTGTAACGGAAAGATTGATTGCTCAAATAAGAGACAGGGCAAACACACGACTTTGGAGAAAACTTGCGAGTCTTCCTAATCATCAACAACGAGATATGTTAGAAAACCTGTTACTTTCTAATCCGGCTACAAATAAAAAGAGCAATCTAGATATTCTAAGAAAGCCTCCGGCTCGTATAACAGTTACGGGATTACTGAAAACAATTGAACGTTATGAAAAATTTTGTGAAATAGAATCTATTAATTGGAGTACAGCTGGAATTCCAATGGGACGAATTTTAGCATTAGCTCGATATGCTTCGATGGCAAGAGCTCAGACCATAGAACGTATGAATGATGAAAGGTGTATAGCTACCCTTGTCTCATTTGTCATTGTGTTCACTATCCGTGCCAAAGATGATGTTATTGAAATCATGGAACTTCTTTTCAGTGATTTGTTTAGAAAAGCTAATAATAAAGGAACAAAAAAGAGGCTTCGGACAATCAAAGATCTAGATGCAGCTGCAAGAAAATTACGAGATATTTGTACGCTTTTACTGGATGAGAATATTACAGATACAGATATACGTAAAACAATATTTGCAACATATCCAAAAGAACTTGTAAAGGAATCTCTAGAAAAGGTAAATCATTTGACAGAAGCTCCAGATATCACAGTACCATACAAAGAATTATTTAAAAATTATTCCACTATACGAAGGGTTCTTCCTAAATTATTGTCTTTATTACGTTTTCAATCTACTCCTTCGGGTCAACATGCATTACAAGCATGGAATTTTCTTGCTGAAACCGAAAATAAATCGAGAAGGAATAAATATATGGGGCACCATTAAAAGGAATGTCTACATCTTGGAAAAAATTAGTTTTGAAGGGACCAAACCATCGAATAGACCGATGTGCGTATACATTTTGGACAATTGAACAATTTATTGAATCATTAAAAAGGCATGATATCTTTACGGATCCCAGTGAAAGGTATTGTGACCCTAGAGCTCAACTACTACAAGGCGAAGATTGGGAATCCATCAAACCCCATATATTAAGAACACTTGGATGGTCTTCATCCGCAAAACAAACCCTACAAGATCTAGCAATAAAATTAGATGAAACGTATCGAAAGGTTAAAAAGAATCTGGAGGGAAATAAAGATGTTCGTATAGCAAACAATAGAATTATTCTTTCTCCTTTAGACAAATTGGAAGAGCCAAAATCATTAAAAAAACTGAGAAAACAAGTGCATTCCCTTATGCCACATACTGATTTACCGGAGCTTATTCTTGAATTACATCAATGGATTCCTTTTCTGGATGCTTTTACTCATATCAGTGAAGGGAATTCTAGAGTAAAAGACCTCTCTATCAGTATGTGTGCTGTTCTTATTTCTCAAGCTTGTAACATAGGACTTGAACCTGTGACACAAGCTGGGGTACCCGCGCTCGAATATGATCGACTGACATGGGTAGAACAAAACTATTTTCGTGCTGAAACAATTACAAAGGCTAATAATACTTTGGTCTCCTATCATTCAAAAATGGGACTAACCCAAATACTAGGATCTGGCGAAGTAGCTTCAGCGGATGGTCTTCGGTTTGTTACACATGACAAGGCGGCACATTCAGGTCCAAATCCAAAGTATTTTGGGGTGGGACGTGGTGTGACTTATTATAATTATACAAGTGACCAATTTACTGGCTTACATGGCATTGTTATTCCCGGTACAATCAGAGATTCATTACGACTATTAGAGCTTGTTTTAGAACAATCTACTGAAGTACAACCAAAGGAAATTATGACAGATACCGCTGGATATAGTGATATTATATTTGGTTTGCTTGCCCTTTTAGGATATCAGTTTAGCCCCAGAATAGCAGATATCGGTTCATCAAGATTTTGGAGAATGGATGAGAATGCTGATTAAGGTGATTTAAATACGATTTCAAGACATAAAATTCGTACAGATTTAATTGTTCGTTATTGGGATGATTTTATGAGGATTGCTGGTTCTCTTCAATTGGGAACAGTAAATCCAACACAGTTAATTCAAACTTTACAACGCGTAGGAAAACCGACTATGTTAGGTAGGGCAATTGGTGAATTCGGAAGAATCTTTAAAACTCAACATAATCTTCTTTTCATTACAGATCCAGCATATCGACGAAAAATCTTAACACAATTAAATCGTGGTGAATCTCGTCATAGTTTGGCAAGGGCATTGATGTATGGAAAGAAGGGGATTTTATATCAAAGTTATCGCGAAGGGCAAGAAGACCAGTTGGGAGCGTTAGGACTTGTTGTCAATGCAATTGTCGTATGGAATACTCGATATATGACAGCCGCTCTTGATGCCATACAGGAAAATGATATAAAAATTGATACAGAGGACATACAAAGGCTCTCTCCAGTAGGACATGAACATATAAATATTGTAGGAAGGTATTCCTTTCACTTACCAGAAGAAATTGAAAACGGAGCTTTACGTCCATTGATAAAAATGGAAGAAAAATAGATGATATAAAGGGGTTTGGTATGTTATTGCCGTTTCTGTTCCATTACTACACAAACCCCAAATTAAAAAAGATTTTAATTTGATGTAAAAAACCTGGTATATCTCAAAAATATACCAGAGTTAAAGGATATAATTAAATATGTCACATGATATATATATATCATGAAATTAATGTAGATATTTAGATATTGTAGCAAGTTGTCTATGCTTGTCATATCTTATATTGAGATTTATTTTTATAAAATATGACAAGCAAGGAGAGTATAAATATGTCACAAGCTAATATACCGAATATTACGCCAAGTATTTCTTTAACCCGTGAAGAGTCTATTAATTTAATATTAGCATCTATAGCTTTAGAAGAATTAGGCTTAGCCCATATTATTAATGCTGAAGCGGAGAAAATTCAATACGCACTGGGAACTTTGAGTGGATTATCACCAGCAGCTACATTGAACGAGATTTTAGAAGTGAATGAAAGTGTTAATCGAACGATCCAATCTGCGTTAAAAACACAGATGTTGTTGCAAACGAAGTTAGATAGTGTCATTCAAACGCCTGTTTTAACAGGACCACCTGGTCCTACAGGTCCTACAGGGCCTGCGGGAGGACCAGTAGGTCCTACAGGAGCTACAGGTCCTACAGGAGCTACGGGAGCTACGGGAGCTACAGGAGCTACGGGAGCTACAGGTCCTACAGGTCCTACAGGTCCTACAGGAGCTACAGGAGCTACAGGTCCTACAGGAGCTACAGGTCCTACAGGAGCTACGGGAGCTACGGGAGCTACAGGAGCTACAGGTCCTACAGGAGCTACGGGAGCTACTGGAGCTACGGGAGCTACAGGAGCTACAGGTCCTACAGGTCCTACAGGTGCTACAGGAGCTACAGGAGCTACAGGTCCTACAGGAGCTACGGGAGCTACGGGAGCTACGGGAGCTACGGGAGCTACAGGAGCTACAGGAGCTACAGGTCCTACAGGAGCTACAGGTCCTACAGGAGCTACGGGAGCTACAGGAGCTACAGGTCCTACAGGAGCTACAGGAGCTACAGGAGCTACAGGTCCTACAGGAGCTACGGGAGCTACGGGAGCTACGGGAGCTACAGGAGCTACGGGAGCTACAGGAGCTACAGGTCCTACAGGTCCTACAGGAGCTACAGGTCCTGTTAGTCAACCGGCTGCTAACTTTATTATTAATGGTGCTCAGTCACCAGGGGTAGGAAATCCATTTACGTTATGGACTCCATTTATTGGTAATAGCGCTTCTATTACACAGGCAGGTGGTACATTTACAATAGGTCAGTCTGGACTTTATGATATCCAAGTTTCTCTTAATTTCCCAAATGGTGCTTTAGGAACTGCTGCAAATGGAGGTGCTGTTATTAAAGGGATTTCCTCAGCGTTCACATATCCTTTAACAGGATATGCAAGTACTTCAAATGGAGGAGGATTAGCTACAGGTCATTTGGTTAGATTTTTTAATGCTGGTGATACGTTTCAAATTCAGAGTGCTACGACTTTCTTTATTGGAAATGGTGTACCAGCGGGATCAGCAGCTTCAATTTCTATATTTAGATTTGCTGATTTGCAGTCATAAAAAAGTTATTTTTCTAATAGGGGTTCCGCCCCATCGCCATCAAGCTAATTTTCTAAAGTACCCTCTAAACGAAAAATTTATTTTTTTTATAAAACCGACATTCATTTTTATCTTTTTGGGGAACAACTAATTTTTTAAGTTAATGGACACATGGTAGGTGCCAAGTTGAACGTTGATTTTTAACCATTAATACTGGTCTTGATATATTTTCTCATAAATTAACACATATACAACATCTACTCCCTTTATATCTTCGATACCTTTTGCTATTGGTGTGTAGTACAGAAATAATAGTGTTGTTTAATTTTGTTCTCCAAAAGACAATAACCTCCTACCTGTTGATTTGGTAGGAGGTTATTAAAGTTATTAAAAACTCAATCTGATAAGTTTAAATTAAGATGATAATTCCTTTAATGTATCATGTAATTTAAACTTTCTAATTTGATATGCAGCAATTAACCCTGCACATGTTCCCAATAATATACTAACTATGACCAAAGATAATATTTGTAGGTAAGGAATATCTACTATCTTTAAATCCAAACTAGGTAACACAATATAACTAAATATAATTCCACCAAACGCTGCAATAATGCTTGCTATTACTCCTAAAAAAGTACCTTCTAACCAAATAATTTTTTTCATTTGTCCGGGAATTGCACCAACAGCTCGAATCATACTTATTTCAGCACGACGTTCATATATACTTGCTATAATTGCATTCATTAAACCTATACCAGAAATTACAAAAATAATACCAACCAATAACTGAATCAATAGTAACATTTGATTTAACAATGTTAACTGTTCCTTTAATAAATCTGTACTATTAATAAGTTCTATATTAGTTCCATTCTTCATAACTTGGTTAACCTTCTGTTGTAATTCATTAATATTATTATGAGAATCTACCATTATTTCTATAGATTCATAACCTTTTATTTGGAAGTTCTTTTTTGCCCATTCCTCATTAACAAATACTCCCCTTGTATTCATTTGTAAACTTTGTTCTAATATCGCTGTAATTTTAATAAACTGTGGCTCATGGCCTGTTGATTGCACTTTAATTTTGTCATTTATTTTGATCCCTAAATAATTAGCTGTTTTCTTTGAAAGAATTCCTTCGCCGTCTTTTAGAGGCTCTTCTAAACTTCGCCCTGATGCTACTTTAATTTTTTTTATCTCATTAAATGCAGCTAAATCTATTCCAGAAACCTCCATAATATTTGGGCTAACATCATTCTTACGCACGAATTCGTACCATTCAGGATCAGCCTTTTTGAAATCATAATCAATTAATTCAGATTTGGTATCTGTTGCAATAGCTGCTGTATTTTGTACACCTTTAATTTGCTTTATTTTTTCTAACCATTCAAAAGGAATATGTTCATTTGCTCGACCTAGCAATGGTACTCGAATAGATAAATCGGCTGGCATGCTTTTCTTTATCCCTTGCCTCATACCTTCCTGCATTGAATTCATATACATACTTCCCACCAACGCTAACATAAATCCAAAAGACAATATTGCAACTGAAATCGCTGCTTTTTGTCTATTACGTATCACGTTTCGACTACTTATGGAAGTTTCTATACGAAAAACCCGCTGGAAAGGTTTAGTGATTATTGGTGTAATAACTCTAATGATGAACGGTATAGCAAACAATAAACCTATTACAAATAAAAATGCTCCTATAGGTCCAATATTTACTTTGATTAACTTCTCTAAGAAAGTTGCACAAATTCCAATGACAATACCAACTATCGCTACAAAGAAACTAATTATACTTATTTTCTTTTCCTTTTTATTGACAGACAAAATCACAGGTCTAAAAGCTTCTACAGGTGGAATTTTTCTTATAGACATCGCTGGAATAATAGACCCTATAATAGACATCATAATTCCTACAATAAAAGTTAAAATTAATAGGCCCCATGAGATTATAAAAGTCTCACTATCAACAATTGCCCCTCCTATCCACCTATTAATCAATCCTGATACTAAACGATAAAATAAAGTACCCATTGTAACTCCTATTAAGGAACCTATACTACCAATTATTAAAGACTCAAGTAGGACTACACCTATTATTTGAACAGATCCACTTCCAAGGGCACGTAATAAGGCCCATTGTTTAAGACGATCACGTACAGATAAGAAAAAGCTTCCCATGACTAAAAGAGCCACAACAAATAGGGCAACTCCGCCTAGTCCCCAGATTAAAGGTTTCATTACATTTAAGCGTTCAAACGCTTTATCAACATATAAACGTTGATAAATTTTCACGCCATTTAACACACTTTTTATTTCCGAAACTAAAAAGGCTTTTTCATTAGCATTAGCCGCTTTTATTTGCACTAAATTATATTTATTTTTCAAATTCATTTCATTTTGTAGCCACTTAATAGGAAAGAATGCAGTTTGCTTCATTGCAGACATTGTTGGCGGATTAATAATACCAACTACTGTTACTGTTTTTTTATTAAAAGGTGGAAAAGGCATTTCAATTTTTTCACCTAATTTAATCCCATTTTTCTCTACATAGGATTTTGTAATCGCAACTTCTGCCCCTTTTTCTGGATATCTCCCTTGATCAATCTTATAAGCACGGATTTCAGGTGAATTTGGTTCGACTCCCCAATACGCCGGTTGGTTTGAAATTTCCGGTTTATTAGGTACTACATATGGTATTAATACCTTTGATACTGTTTTAAGGTTTTTAATATTTTTTATTTGATCTACTTCTTTGTCATCTAAATATTGATCATTTTTCATATAACCGAATTGCAAATTGTAGTCACCGTAATTGTTCTTAACTTGCTGTTTTACTGTTTCTTCGACAGAATTATTTCCTAGTAACAACATTGTGGCTAACATAACACCTAAAGCTGTACCAAGGGCAATAAGTGATGTTCTTAATCGGTTTTCCTTAATTGATTTTATAGCATATTTAAAAATCCACATTTTCAAAACCTCCCATTCTATTGAAAGTGTGTGTTCATTATTTCTTGAATACGCTTAACTTTCTCTGAAATCTTTTCGTCAGTTTCCTCGTATTCATGAATTATTAAACCATCCAATAGAAAAACAACCCTGTCCGCATGAGCTGCTACAAAAGGATCATGTGTTACTACAACTGCCGTTTGATTTAAGTCATCACAAGCATTCCTAAGTACAGTAATTATATTTTTACTGTTTTCAGAATCTAATGCTCCTGTCGGTTCATCTGCTAATATAATTTCAGGATCATTAGCAAAAGCTCTAGCAATCGCTACTCGTTGTTGTTGACCTCCAGAAAGTTGAGAAGGAAGATTTTCCTCCTTGCCTTCTAAACCAACAATTTTCAAAAGTTTTTTTGCTTGATTTGTGGCTTTTTGTTGTTCGACATTATCCAATAATAAAGGAAGGGTAACATTTTCTTCCGCATTAAAAATAGGTATTAAGTTAAACTGCTGAAAAATGAATCCTATTTTCCTTCTTCGGAATAGTGCCAATTCTTTTTCATTCATCATTGAGATTTCTGTATCCCCTATTTTAACTTCTCCTTTTGTCGTTTGATCTATCCCCCCAAGTAATTGCAACAAAGTAGTTTTACCTGAGCCACTCGCACCCATGATACATAGGAATTCTCCTTGCTTTACTTCAAGATTTACCCCTTTCAGGATGTTTATCATTTTCTTTTCAATGAAAAATGATTTCTCTAAATTCTTAACTTCTATAATCCCCATAAATATCTCCCTATATTAGTATTTATAAAACAACAGGTATCTATTACTTTCTTCTTAATGAAAAAGTAATAGATACCTGTTGTTTTATAGTATATTAAGGTTTAATTAGCACTCTACTTATTCACCTGGTGTACTATCTTTGCAAATACCACCAACTACAGTGTAGGAGTAGTTATTTAACCAAACTTCAAAACCACAGCCTTTTACTACGTCAAAAGCATTTCTGAATTCGTCAATTGTTAGGAAATAATATTTTTCGCAAATAATTGTTCTAATTACTTTTTTTAGTTGAAATTACATGATTTATACCATAATATTCCTTATGATATAATACTATTAAAATATATTCAATAATATTTTTGTATTTTTTGACAATTTTCTACACCTTTTATATTTCTTATACTGTGATCCTGCCGTATGCTCATCGAGCTAAAGAAAAATTGTATCTATAAAACGAAAAAAACGTTATTCTTTCTGTAGAATCATAGGAAAGGATGGAATTTTTTATGTCTGTGTCTGACGAATTACAACTATTTGCTCAAGAGATTCAAAGTTTTTTATCTCCAAATACTTTACGGGATCTTGCTAGAGACGTTGGTTTTGTGCAACGAACAAGTAAGTACCAAGCAAAAGATTTAGTGGCTTTATGTATATGGATGAGTCAAAATGTCGCTAAAACCTCTTTAACTCAGTTATGTAGCTGTTTAGAAGCATCAACAGAAGTACTTATCAGTCCGGAAGGACTGAATCAACGATTTAATGCCACAGCCGTGCAATTTCTACAACAATTGTTAGCTGAACTTCTCAACCAAAAGTTATCTTCAACTAAGCTGATTTCTTCTCCATACACTTCTATTTTCAAACGTATCCGTATTTTAGATTCAACTGCATTTCAACTTCCCGATGTATTTTCATCTGTTTATCCAGGTGCAGGAGGATGCAGCCATACTGCGGGGGTGAAGATTCAGCTTGAATATGATTTATTAAGTGGACAGTTCCTACATATTCATACAGGCCCAGGGAAACAACATGATCGGACCTACGGTTCTCTATGTGTCCCAACTGTGGCAGCGAATGATTTATGTATTCGAGATTTAGGGTATTTTCATTTGAAAGACCTTCAATATATACAAGATAAAAAAGCTTACTATATCTCTCGTATTAAGTCAAATACACGTATTTATCAAAAAAATTCCACCCCTGATTATTTTCAAGATGGAAGAATCAAAAAAGGGACAGAGTATATACAGATAAATATGGAGGCCTTAATGAACTCTCTTCAGCCAGGACAAACATGTGAAATATTCGATGCTTTTGTAGGAATGACGGATAAAGTACCAACCCGCGTGATTGTTCATCGGCTAACAAAAGAACAACAACAAAAACGATTACAAGATCAAACTGTAAGAGAAAAAAAGAAAGGAATGAAGTATTCTCCTCGTAGTAAACGACTCAGTGGTATCAATG
>NZ_JAKUGJ010000051.1:0-11840 GCF_022663915.1 Bacillus cereus group sp. BfR-BA-01331 | reverse complement strand
CATTTGAATTTGGAAAATGTCACTGTCCGTAATACCTAAAACATTCTTTTCTTCTTTAAATGAACGCCATGTTTCTATTTTTATGGATTTTTTAGTTTTGTCCTTTAGCGTATACACATGTATATAATATTCTTCTTCTTTCTTTTTCATATAATAACCCCTAACATCTGTATAGTGTTGTAATAATTAAATAAATAAGTATGTAAAAATTACATACTTAAGAGTTGTATTCCAAAGAAAATCCCTTAACAAGTATAATACAATTATTCTTTCTCCTCAAAAAATAAATCTAACTTTAATTATAGCGTATTCAAGTTTGTAGCCAAGAAATATACTGTTGATTCAGGAGAAAAGAACATAAAAAAACAGGTAATTGTGTGTATGTCACAATCACCTGTTTTTTACTTATATCTACTCTTTATTTTTGTAAAATCTCATTAACCTCTTCTACACTAATTCCAGCAGCTTCCGCAGCATTTTCTATAGATATCCCTACTTTAATCATGTTTTTGACTAGTTGTTTTTTAACTTTTTCCTTTGCTTTTTCTTCTGCTGTTTCTATTTCAGATATTCTGTCTTTAATCGCCTTTTCTTTTGCCTCATAGTAACGCAGAAAACCCTTATTATTTCTTAAACGTTCCCAATCTTCTATTTCTTGTTTGAAAATAGATTCTTTTCCCATTACAATCTCCCCTGAAATTTTTGTTACCTTCTCATGTTCCTCACAATACTACTTACTTTTTAAAATTTCATTAACCTCTTCCACACTTAAATCAGCAGCTTTCGCAATTTGTTCTATAGGCAACCCCATTTTAATCAAATTGTGAATTATCTCTATCTTAGTTGTAATTCTAGTCTCATCTTCGGCTTTTTTTGCAGCTTTTTCTTCTGCCGTTTCTATTTCAGATATTCTATCTTTTATTGCCTTTTCTCTCGCCTCATATAAGCGTAAAAAATCCTTATCGCTACTTAGACGCTCCCAATCCTCTATTGCCTTTTTCAAAACTGGATCTTTTTCCATTGCGATTCCCTCCAGGATTGTTGTTAATTTCTCATTTTCATATGCAGGAAATAATAATAACCAACGTGCTAGTATATCCTCCCATGGATCCACTCGTTCTTCTTTCCATTCTTGCATTACTTTCGGAATTTCAAGAAAGTGCAACTGCATATTTTCGGTAATGATACGCTTGGATTTTCTGTTCATCACCGTATTAATATTATGAAAGTCTTTCTCTTCTGGAAACAGAATGAAATCTACTATATTAATACAGATTGTTGGTCTTAATTCCGTGTACTTCATTCCTTGAGTCATTTGAGAATAATACATACCTGACCAATAAAATAAAGAACGTTCTATCATGTCTTTCTTGTCTCGAACTTGAATCTCTATATTAATTTTTATACCATTATTTAGCGTAGCTCGCAAATCTAAAATAGACAATTTATCGTCCTTTTGCTCTCTTGGAAGATGCGGATCATCAAAATGTAAAGAAGTGATTTCTTCATCTATAGATGATTGTAATACCGCATTTAGAAAACCAATTAATATTTCTTCGTTTCCTTCTACTCCAAACAAACGCTTAAAAGCAAAGTCAATTCGTAAATTCACTAGATTCTTTTTTACATATACACTCATATTTTCCCTCTACCTTTCTACTTTTAAACATTTTATTTAAAGGCATAAAAAAAGATAGAATTACAATTCTATCTTTTTTCCCTTCTATTCACCTCACCAAATATGGCTACTAGTTGTTTAATATATATGAAATATCCTCTTCACACATATTTGTCGCATTTGCAATCGTCGTAATAGAAACCCCTTCATTATAAAATCTATGAATTAGTTCCATTCTTT
This sequence comes from Bacillus cereus group sp. BfR-BA-01331, assembly GCF_022663915.1. Classification (NCBI taxonomy): domain Bacteria; kingdom Bacillati; phylum Bacillota; class Bacilli; order Caryophanales; family Bacillaceae; genus Bacillus; species Bacillus cereus group sp. BfR-BA-01331. The sequence continues at coordinate 9,982 of NZ_JAKUGJ010000051.1, read as the reverse complement.
CTTGTTCCCTAGCTTTTTTGTCAACGTCCATTAATTGTTGCATAAGATCCATATACTTAATACACACCTTTCATTATATATATAATTCCCTAACTAGTATTTTACGAATTATTAGATGGTACGAAAAACTGGCTTGTAAGAAGCTTGCATTGCCTCATCCAAACCTTTTCCTTGTGCTGGATTCCATGCAGCAATCGTCACATTATAGCCCTCTTTCTTTAATTCTGTCGCAAAAGCAATTAAGGCCGCTCTTACTTTCTCGTTCTCTACTAAATCTGCGTCAAATGCTAAATACACATTCTCTACACCCATGTCTTTTAATACAGGCATAGCAATTCGCCATGCATTTACACCTGGAATTGCAAGTACTGTTGTCCCTACTTTAGATATCTCCTCTTTGTTCAGCCTTTGAGGAATTAAATCAGCAACCAAATCAGCTTTCATAGGACCTTCTGTAATCATTACTGATTTTGTTTGATGTAATGTACCCGAATTCCAATGTTTCAAGTGAGAGCTTGGTACCGCTACATGTACAGGAAGTGGATGTTCACTACCACCTGCACCAGTTCCATGATTTTTATTTGCTGATGAGAGCCACAAGTATTTTTGACCTTTATGAATCTTTACAACAATTCTTCCCTCTTGAAATGGAATTTCTACTTTTTTGCTCACTTCTAGTTCGCCTTCGAAGATACAATCACCATTCTTAGTTACCTTTACAACATTAGGTTGTTCAATTAATTCCGCTTGAACTCCAGTAGGTGCAGATTTCACATGAACTGAGTTTTTCACTTCATCCACACGAACCTGCCATCCAACAATTTGATTATACTGGTTTCGAAAAGGAATCAATATACCAGGGGAGCCTGCCATTAAACGAAGCGAAAGTGTACCTTTTTTCATTTCATAAAAGCCTGGCACGCCCTGCCAACAATCTTTCTTCCCAATCTGTTTGAATAACTGCTCCCAAACGGTTGTATACGTATTATCCTCTTCTAACACAATTTGTTGTTTTAAGAAGGAACGATATTGACGTACTTGTATTTGTTCCTCGTTCATTTTTCTATCTCTTAATAAATGTGCATGATGATTCTCTTGCAATGGTATAAAATCAATTAACTTACGATTAAACACATCTAATTTCTCATTGCTTTTCTTATCATGAACCTGAACTTCATCCACTTCAGGCAATTGATACTTATTTTTTCCATTTATGTAGTGAATGTAGCTTGGATTGCTCGTATTTTTCCCATAGACCCATTTGCTTTCTACACGGGTACATGCTACTTTCTCTTGCGAGGCATGCAGCATGCAATTGCCTGTATCATGACAAATTGGACAAGGGACACGATAAAACTCCCACCAGCTACCTCTTGGATAAGCACTTGTTAAACGAAACTGTCCTTTTTGTATGTTATAGTTCATTTTGTCCCACTCCTTGTATACTGTTTATTATATATGGAACTGTTACTTCCATTAAACTCTTTATTCTTCTATTTAGATGTTCTCTTTGTTCTCCTAACGGATATACAAAAGAATGTGTGTCACAAACTAAATAATCGCTTCTATCTTCTTGATCTAACAAAGCTGATTCTACATATGCTTCAAATGCTCTAGCGAACATCTCATGATTCGTAGACCAATATTTTTTGGTTCTCTTCTTATCTAACTTAATGGCTGTATCAAAGTATACAGACCCTTTCGCTTGATAAGATATTTCATCAAGTTTTTCGCCTGCTTTTTTATAATGATAAGCGGCCAACATTTGTGCAGTTCGCTCAAATTCCTTTTCAGTTTTACGTTCCATACGCGTTTTTGCTGCTCCTGACAAAGTATCAAGTTTCCTGTACAAACTTGCATGGTGTGATTCTAAAATATTTGAAACATTGCCTTTAAATACATCATAACTATCGATAACACCACCATAGAAATACCACTTTCTACTGTAGGCATTTTCCACGTTTATTACTCTGGCCACTTTTCCTTGTTTACAAGCATCTAGCACAGCTTGCATCCTTTCCTTGATAATAGCAGGCAAGATATTCCCGACACTCTTCCCACTTGATAGGAAAGCAAAGCTACCGTTTTGAAAATCATGACTACAATCATACAAGAAATGATCCAATGCATGGCTCCATTCATGACACAATGCTCCAACTCCATTATCACGAGTTAAATTAATTACTTTGGTAGAAGGTTCATAATGTGCTAATGCATTGCCGCTTCCTCTCGCACCAATCGCAAGTCCTAAGCGTCCTCCTAGCCCTATATATTCAGGTGGAATCCCCAATATACGAGCTAAATCATGTAACGCTTCAGATACATGCCCAATATGCTCTTTTGCATATTGTTCGGTGCAATAATGCCCAAATTGCATTCCTTTTAACCCAAACATAGCAACTACGTCTTCAGGTTTGGTAGCAAGTTCTACTCCTGGTCCTTTTCTTTGCAGGGTATCTGGCAGTTTCCTACTCCAAGCAGCTGCGGATTTCTTACGAGTCGTAACCTTTTTCGTAAGTAAATCATTCCATGTTAGTTCATGTGATACACGATGATACGTAGAATTAATACTTTTAGAATTTGTACAAAGTGATATGAATTTCTTTCCTAATACTAATAACTCCATACCATCTGCATCAACAAACTCATCAAAATATTCTTCCACCATTCTTTTAAATGTGTATGTGACACTCTTATTTTTTCTAAATGCAGACCAACCGTTGCTCATTTCCATACCATAAGAAACAACAAGATCTACCCATTGTTCTGAGGTATGTACTGACTGTATATCATTCCATATTCTTCTACATGCTTGAACATACAATTTCCTTGCAGTCGGTGTATCTACAATTGGCTTCTTATTTATCCTACCTACCAGTAGTTGCTTTAACTTTGCAATATGTGGCGGAACATCGGTTTCTTTTTCTTGTTCAAAAGAAAATGGAATCAGTACATTTCGATCTAAAGTATTTAGCGCCTCTGTCGCAGATTCTTTTTCAATTTCTGCTAATATCTCTAATGAAAAAGATACTAAAAATGATTCTTTTAAAGCACGTATTTCCTTTTTAGCTCCCACTAATTTCTCACCGACATCATAACTGTATCGATTGCGAACTTGTTTATCTGTTCTCACATCTTGTACCATTACGTTTTCTCCTACCTCTAAATCAAACATTTCAAATAAATTCATACTCTAATCCTCCTCATTAAAATAAAAAGACAGAAATTCATAGTAATTTTTCACTACGGATTTCTGTCATTCCCTCTGTCTGCATACTTCCATATGGTTTTGTAAATCATTCATTACGATACACTTACGCCTGTTAAAGAGAATAAATCCTCTTTTGTTGGATTAAGTGATTGTAACCAGCTATCTACCTTTAGAAAGTTTACTTTTTTTAATTGTTCGCCTTTCTCCGCACGCTTAACCACTTCTAAACATCCATGATGATGAACAAGCATTGTAAGATCATCTTTCTTAAAAATACAATCTACATCTGAAGACTTTACATGATGGCTATGCAGAATCGGTTTCCACTTCTTAAGTGAATACCCTTCAACATCTAAAAAACCACGGATTGCAGTAAAGCGAAAACTCGCCCCTCTAAAACATCTCTCCAATAAAAAAAGGAAATCTCGTATACATCCATTGAAATAGACATGATACAAATAGATTTCCCCTGCTTGTTTTGCCTCTTGTTGCGACAAATTTGATGGTTTAATTGAAAACTGATAACTATCCCGTTCCCAAAATGCTCCTTCTTTTGTAACTTTCATTCGTAATGCACGCAAGCTCGGAATAAGATCATCTGGATGTGCAGAACAAAATAAAGATACTTCATAACTCATTTTCATTAAAAATCCCCCTAAATAATAATTTTGCCCGATATGATAATGGGTTAATTCAACAAACTTGAAAACAACACAAAAAGGGCTTCTTCAAGTCGATTAATAATGTGCATAGCAAAATAAGCTATATATACACTAATCGGCTCAAAGAAGCCCTTTCAAAATTGAAACAAGACGCAACTTGCTTCTACAACTCAACCACAACACAAAAAGGTGTGGGAATAAACGGAATCAATTAAACAATAACTATAATTTTATATTAATGAATTCATACCAGAATTTCAACAATTTTATGTTTCATCAAGATATTCCGCTCATTTCTTTTGCATTTTTTTCAAATGCTGTGTAATAAAAGTATCCTACACGAGATATTGAGTCGTATCTCATTCGTCATTTTAAAAAAGAGGGACAATAAAATGACCCTCTTTTTTGTTTCTTTCTCATAAAAATTTATTTATTTTTTTGGTTTTGAAATCACTAAATATAAAACTGTATATAGTATCGTTCCCACTATTACTATTAATAGGGAAATAAAAACATCTGAAATCAGGTTGAACCACTCTTTATTTTGAACATATTTGATAATATCTTTGTAAAATATTAGGTTCATAAAGAAAAACATTGGTATACCCCAAAATAAAAAATTTATTTTATATTCTTTTTTAAAGTTTGATAGATTCACTTTTAAACCTCCTTTCAATTTAAATATTATTATATTAAATTAAAACACTGTTTAATAGTTTATTTACCATAACAAGAAAAAGAGACCTAAGTCTCTTACATTATTTTAATGCTAACCATTCATAACTAGACCAATCTTTAGGCTGTCTGTCATACTTGATACGACCAGTTGTACAAAAAGAGGCAATCATCCATTGAATAAGGTTCATTTTTGCATATGGATCAATACAATCTTCTAACTTTTTCAGCTGATAGCCTGTACTATTTTTTTGCCAAATCACATACAGACGAAAATGTGTAGTAGTAACGAGTCTAGCCTTTGTTGTAACCTGCCACTTTGCAATTTTCGTTAAATCTTCTTTTACCTTTCTTTCGTACTCTTGTTTTACTACTTTGTAACTCTTCTCTTTATTGATTAATCCATTAGAGAATTCAAAAGGCATTTGATGCACCTCATAGACAGTTCCTTCTTCATCTCCTAATATGTTTGATTCTACTAGAAATATATTTTTTAGTTTTAACTGTTCCGTTAATTCTTTTCCTCTTTGATAAAATGGCTTTTTCATCTTCTGCAACAAGACAACCTGTACAATTAGTCCGATAAGTAACGGATACGCTAGTACAAACACCATATTAATGAACATGTTCAAAATTAAAATTCCTACAAGCGCAAATATAGTGAAGTAAATATATGTTTCTCTTTGATGAATGATTCTACTGTTCAAGCCAAGATACCTCCGTTTTGATATATAGTGAAAGCAACATAAACAAGTGCTCCTAATAAAATAGAACAAGCCCCTGGAAAGCTCTGTATTAGCTGTATTTCTTTCTTTGGTAGTTTCGCACCAAATATAGAGGCAGCATGCTCTAATTGGTCTTTAATAGCTCCCACAAACCCTAAAATCTTAATTAATCGATACACACTGGAAATCCAAAAAAATAGTAAATGGAAAGCTGTTAATGTAATAGCGGTAAGCATAGCCGATTCTTCTACTACGTTGCTAACATATAAAGCTACCACCACAAGCATTTTCGTATCACCGGGTGAAGAGAATTTAAACGTCTCTAGCAATAAACCACATGCTAAGGCCATGACTAGTACAATCGCAATCTCTTTTCCTGTTCGTATCCCATCAAAATACGTGATTCCTATACCCACAATTAAGAATAGTAGATGCCACATATTTTTCGTTTTTCTATACTTCAAATCAGTAATTACATTCAGGATCATATACCCTATCAGTATTCCCATTACATATATGCTCATGTTTTCTCTCTCCTTATTTCATTCATGTTTAGATGACTTATTAAGGTCCACTTACTAAAGACCAAGTGACCGTAGAAGTATAAGCAGCTTGCCTATTCTTCCCTACATAGGTTGTCCCTGGATCTAGCTGCAGTTCGAATGCATGTTGACCAAAATCTATTTGATATTCTCCAATCGCTACATCTTTTGGAGCCTGGATAATGGTATGTGCTGCCCCATTATCAATAGGCGTATTCGGAATATGTACAGATGGCTTCCCTGTTCCTGGACCTTTTACTTTTGTTACACTCCCTTGATTTTTCAAGTACAGAGAACCCTTTGGCAATTGTTTTGATATGTTCGACTCTGTAAATGGTGATATAGTAACATTCAATCTCCAACCATCCGCTTGATTCCGACTATCATGCATCATGATTTTCCCTAGCGTACCAAATGAATTTTGTTTTTCTCCATTTAATTGGATCGGACTGAATTCCACACTTTTTGGTACAGTGAGCATGTCTACATGCCCTTTTTGTGTGGTAGAAACATGCTTTGTTGCACTTTTATTTCCAGCTTTATCTACTGTTCGGATATGTACATATTGCGGCTTAGAATAATCCGTCGGAAACTGAATGCTAGTCTGACTTGTAAACTGAATACCACTTACATTATCAAGTGATATATCCGGTTTATCATTTACTACATATTCATATCCCTTTACGCCACTTGTTACAGTTGCAGGAACCTCCTTAGAAAAGTCTGAAGCGCCATTCCTACCAACTCCGCGAATTTTATAATGATAGATACTCCCTTCATCTTTCGCGGAATCAAATGTTATTTTTGTTTCCTTTAGCTCTCTATTTTCTATTTGAAAACCTTCAGGTGCAGTTGGTACAGCTTGATCCCTTGCTTCTTTATCTACATAGTCAGAAAGTCTACCTTTATATATTTGCTGATTCCCTCGGTATACTTCTGCTTCTGATGCATATCCCACTTTTAATTCATCCACATATGTAATTCCTTCTGAATACGCAAGCATATAAAACGTTACGCCTCGTTGCTCAGTAATATAAAAAGGATTATTTGCAACTTGGGTATTCATACTAAATGTAGACCATCCATTTATGTCTTTATTAGAATCATCCTTTGTGACCGTACGATTATTTGGTAATTGGATAGGTGCTGCCCATTTTCTTGCTTTTAAGCGTTCTCCTTGTTTAATCGAATTCGCAATGGGAGCGTTTAAAATTAATTTCCCCTGTCCAGAACCATCCTGATAAGGAATTACTTTATCTACCATCGGAGAATCTTGATACACATCTTTGTTTACATCCGAAGTTATATGTTTTCTATCCCTTGGTATGTTGGTGCCTGGTTCTCTTTCTGGAAACAAGGAGATATTACTAATTTCTAATTCTTTCGAACCGCTCGGCACATCTTTTAAAACAGTAGCGTTGTAGTAATCAAACTCTCTCCCCGTTTCCCAACTTCCATCCCCATAAAAGCTAATCTTTCCTACTCCTTGTGACTTTGCTTTAAAGGTAGCGGAAATATAAGCATTATTAGGGACGTTTAACCTTTTAAAAACAGCGATAGAATCTGTTCTAACCGTATAGGGATATAAGACTCGATTCCCTCCTAATTTTGTATCAAATACTTTGTATCCGCTGGTATCTGCACCATTTGGATAATAGACTTCTGATTGTAAACTTTGATTCCCATTCCCATAAAATTCTCCCCAACCATTCATTAAATTGACATCTTTAGGGTTATTAAAATCAATTTTCCATAGTACATCTTGATCTAAGATATCAATTGCCCATTCCAATTTGACCTCATTCTCTTTTCCACTTGCAGTGAGAGTTGGAATACCATTCTGCTGTTTTTCTACTTGATCAGCTAATATAGAATTATCTTTTGAATCAAGAAATAGGTATGAAGCACTTAAAAGCATGATTGAAGTGAAAAGCTTCCCCCATTTCACCGTTGTCCCCTCCTTTCGTTTTTTATGCTCTCTAAGAGGCTTTCTTTTCCTCTTGCTGTTTTGCATGCTTCTTTCTCCACCATACAAATACAAATATTGAAATGATTACTATAACAACACCAGCCACTATCATATATGTTTGATTAGAAAACGTCGGTAATACCTTTACTGCACCAGTTTGTTCCGCGTACTCTGTCACATTAGAAGCAGTTATCTGGAATTCTTCTGTATATGTTTTGGGTACACCATTCTCTTTTATTGTGACTTTTAGCATATACTTTCCATCTTTGTATTCTTTCGCTTTCCATGGAATAGCCAATCCTACCTTGGATTTCGGGGCAACATTGAACGCTGGGATATTCCCATGAAATAGAACGTTATCCTTAGATAAAACTTCATAGTAAACTGCCACATCCCTCACTATATTTGCATTTGTATTTTGAATAAGTGCATGTACTTGCGGTTGTGTTGGATATGATTCAATCGCTGTGCCATTTAACTTCAAAGATGAGTTATTAACTGAATTTTCAGTCTTATCTGCATTCAATTGTATCGCCACCGCATATTCGATACGGTTATGTACAGAGAAGTTCAGTCCATCTTTTTCAAGATCCTGCGATTTTGTATCTTGTGCTAATTGAAATAATAATCCGCCCAAAAATACTCCATCTTGATTAGGTATCGTTACATGTATCTCTACGGTTTTCGTTTGATTTCCTTCTAAAGTAACAGTAGAAGGAGCTTGCACATACTGATCCATATAAAAATCTGTATCCATTAACGTACTTTGTGAAACCTCACGATTTGGCACATACATAATACCACCATTTGTAGAGGTGAGAGCATTGGCCACCTTTATATTCACTTTAATTGGGGTATTAGCTTTATTGTGTATATCCAATTTCACTGTTTGGTTCTGTTTCTTTTTCACCTGCAAATTAAAATAGTTTTTGATATCGCCTAATTGATTATCTGGAACATGAATGTTTACATCAAATGGTAGACTATCTTGTTTTTCTTCTGCATAAACAAGCTGAAAAGGTTTTAGGCATAAGCTCAAAGCGAACACAATACCCACCAATATACTAATAGAAATTTTATACGCATAACTTTTCATATTGCACCTTCTTTCTATATACAGAAGAGAAGCATATCTATAATATGTATCTCTTCTGCACTATAATTTCTAATCAGGGTCCTGTTACAATCGAATAAGTAAGTTTCGACTCATATGAGGTAGCACCAGCCTTATTCTCTACATATGTACTATGTGGATTTAAGGTTAACGCCATAGACTTATCATTAAAACTCACGTTATACTTTCCCATACCCTCATCTTTTTTCGCACTTAAAATTGTCACCTGGTTATCGGTGTCAATTATAAAATTTGTTGATTTAAACTCCGGATTGGGTGAACTCGTCCCTCCTACTTTCGTAATAGCAGCACCGCCATTATTCAATACTAAAGAGCCCTTTGGAAGTGTTCGATTTGATTTGGTATCACCATTTACCTTAAATTGATCTGCTTTTACATTAATTCTCCAGCCATCTCCTGAACCCGTCGCATCTGTCACTGTTAGTACACCAGGATTGGCATTTGTCACTTGTGTTTCTCCACTTAGTGTCATCGCATTAAAATTACTAACTGGTGTGACAGCAACATTATGTTCGCCACCAGTTATACTTTGAGTTAGCTTTGTCTCCGCTGTTGTCGCCGCACTTGCAGGTGTACCCAATAGTGACATGCCAAGAGCTACTGTTACTAAAGTAGGAATCATTACTTTACCAAATTTCATCATAATACCTCCTAATTTTATTTTATAGAAGGAGCCACACGATACGTGACTCCCCTTATGTGCGAACCTAAAAAGTTTAATTTAGTTCCAAGAATCTACATCTGCATTTTTTGATGCTTTTGTGAATCGTGCTAGAATCGTATCATAACCACCTTGGATTGCTTTCCATACAAATGGTCCAATGACTAGTACAATAATTACCGCTAACGCGATTAGCATACCGTTTTCTGATGATAACTGTGAATCTTCGTTTTTTAACCAATTTTTCGCTTTTACTAACATTTTATTTTTGCCCCTTTATATATCGATTTTAGGAAACTACTAGGATAAGAATTTACCTAATTAAAATTTTATTACTTGTTCCAAGAATCCACATTTGCATTGCTTGATGCTTTTGTGAATCGAGCTAGAATTGTGTCATAT
>NZ_JAKUGJ010000050.1:0-13171 GCF_022663915.1 Bacillus cereus group sp. BfR-BA-01331 | reverse complement strand
CCTGTCCTGGTTTTAAGGTATTCATAATGTGTTCTAAATCAACTTTGATGTACTGAGACTGTTTTTTTACTGTCCCATTTCGAAAGTATTCGGGAAACTCATTTTTGATATATACCATATTATTTAGTTTAAGCCGCGATATATAATACACGCCTCGTTGGTCCATTTGATCTAAATCATCCAGTGAATAATAGCCTAAATCTCGAATACATAGATCGCCAGGCCGTAATGTCGCTAAACATTCTGTTCCAAAGGTCTTATCATTATTTTTCCCCGGTTCAACTTGAAAATTTAAAAACTGTCCGCTATGTAAATCATATTCTAGTTGAATCTTTATACCCGCTGTTTGTGCACAACCACCTGACCCAGGATACACGCTAGCTAAATGTTTTGGTACTTGAAAAATCGTTGCATCTAAAATACGAATCCGTTGAAAATAGGTGATTGAAGAGCTTGGAATCACTGATGTTTCACAAATTTTATTTTTTAATAATGTGGAGAAAATATGTTTTAAAAAGCAAACCGCTTTCTTATTGAAACGTTTATGTAGTCCTTCTGGACTCATAAGGGTTCCTGTAACAGCATGAAGTTGACTACATAGCTGCACTAAAGAATCACTCGCTACTCGTTGACTTATCCAGACACAGATAGTAGCTAAATCATGACCTGAAAATTTACGCTTTCGTTGTACAAAAGTTAGTTCTCTAGCAAGCTTTTCTAAAAATGAAGGAGTAAGATGTTGATGTAATTCTTCAGCGAATAATTGTAGTTCACCTTGAATCGAAAGATTCATAAAAAACGCCATCCTTTCTGTATATTTCTACAAAAAGAATAGCGTTTTTGAGGTCAAATTAATATGAAATTATATTGGTTTAATAATATCCTATAAATAAATTCTCTTGTAGAGTTTAATTTTTGGGAACCGTATTATAATTTATAAGGATTATTTTTTATTAAATTTTCCAATTCGTTTTCGAGGGAAAGCTTAAGACTTTTCTTTTTCTTTTCAATAGATGTGACCTTATGAAGAGTTAACAAAGATAACATAGAGAATAATTTATAATATATCTCTGTAGATCCGTTCTTATTGTTTGAAATAATTTGATCCATAGTATAGAATCTCCTTTTTTAATACAGTCCTGTTTCTAATTTCAATACTTGGTTATTATTTTACCAATTTTTATTGAAAGCGTCTACATTACTAACTATTAATTCTTGATAATTTACATTCTAATTCTATATTTACTTTTGACAGTACAATTTTTTTCATTTTGGGGATACTTCAAAATGTTAAGTTGATGGGCATGGGGCCACTATATCAAAAAAAGAAAATTGTACGTTTAGACACAATTTGGACATGATTTAACCGGTTACCTGTACGTTAAGGAAGCGGTTTTTATTTTTACATTTGGGAGAGATGTGCATTACCATAGAGAAGATTATTTTAAAGTTTTAAAAGAAGGTTTTAATAGATATCCCATTTTTATATAAATCTTATACATCATAGAAGATTACATTTTTTTCACTTAAAATTACATAAGAGTGCAAAAACACTTGCTTTTATTATATGTACAAATTACATTATAGATATATTTTCTTAATTTTCAGAATAAAAGGGGGAGAAAAAGTGAAAAAGAAAAAAGGGAAAAGGCGATGGTTTAGATACTTCATACAATTAATGATATTTACATTGATTGTAACCTCTATACCACTGAATGGGCTGGCGGAAACGGCCCCATCGTTTACACCATCTCCAAATTCAGAGAAAAGTCCAGAAATGGAAAAGAAAGAAGAGAAAGAGTTACCAGATCCACATCCAGATCAATTAAAGAAAGATAAGGCTAAAGCACAGGCGAGTCCGACTGAGATTGTAGAAGAACGAACCGAAACAGCAAAGGTTTTTGATAATAATGATGGTACTTATACGAAAAAGATGTATATAGAACCGATTCATACAGAGAAAGATGGAAAGCTAGAAGCGGTTTTGCCGAAATTAGTAGAAGCACCAAATGGAAAAATTGTGACGGAAAACACAAAGTTAGAACCAGAGTTCGAGAAAACAGCGCAAGACGGAAAATACGTTCAATTTAAAGTGAAAAATCATACTATTCAGTACAAATTAATGAGTGCAAATGGTGAAAAAGGTGAAGTGAAGCCGTCACCAGTCACTGCAACACATGAAAATAATACAGTATGGTATAAAGGGATCTTCCCAAATATTGATTTAAAGAGTACGACATTTAATGAAAATGTAAAAGAAGATTTTGTATTACGTGAATATACAGGACATTATATTTTTACTTTTGCATTACAGACAGATTTAAAACCAAATATAAAAGAAGATGGTTCAATCGACTTCCAAGATGAGAAAAAAGAAAACGTCTTAACGTTACCGAAACCTTATATGAATGATTCAAATGTGAACCAGAAATCAGGGGAGGCTGTAACGTCAGATGCGGTTCGTTACAATATTGAGAAGACAGATGAAAAAACATATACGTTAACTGTTACTGCGGATCCAAAGTGGTTACAAGCACCGGATCGTAAATATCCAGTGTATATAGATCCTTCGATTCAATTGAAGGATTTTAACAATGCCTATGCTTCTAGTGCATACCCAACTGTTAATTATTCAGGAGGAAAGCTTTGGGATGCTGGTCAAAATGCATATACGTTAAAAGTAGGCTATTATGATGGAACATCTGGGACAAACTTTGCATTTGTTAAACCGGATGTTTCAAATTTAAAAGGTGCAATGATTGAAAGTGCAACCTTCAATGCTTATGCAGTATGGCATTATTATGGAAATCAGCCAAATGGTGTTTGGTTAGATGAAGTCACAGGTGGATGGAATGAAGGAAGCTTAAATTGGAATAACAAGCCAGGTTCTAACAATATTGCACACGCTGATGTAGGGCGTGGAAAATGGGCACAGTTCAATGTAATGAATACAGTGAAAGCCTGGGTAGAGGGTGCGAGACCAAACAACGGTTTTAAACTACATACAAACGGAAATGGTCAGGATCACTGGAAGAAGTTTATTGCAGCTGAAAACGGAGAAAATGCACCGCACTTAGAAGTGAAATATTCATATACGAAACCGAATATACCAAGAGTACAAGCTTACTCAAATGGGAGCGGGAGTGGTTCAGGTCATTTTAACGTACAATGGGATCCAGTTCCTGGAGTAACAGAGTATAAAGTCGCTATTTTTAACGGATATGACTATGAATATATTTCTGTTGGGAATGTGACAAACTGGACAACGAAAGATAAAAAAATATTCCCAACGTCAGAAGAGATTGCACAAGGACGTTACTGGTTACATGATGATGGACAAGGGACAGAAGCACCTACTAACCCAGGACAAATGTATAAAAATGCTTATCAAGCAGGAGGTCCATACGGAGATTATAGTGGAAGAAGTAGCTACTGGATTCGTATTGTAGCAGAGTATCCATTTGGTGATAGTCCTCTTTCAGATGGAGTAGTTCCATTTATTCCGTTAGAACAAGTGAAAAAGCCAGACGGATCGGCCTATATCAATGCAACAGATCAAACAACTGGATATGTCACATTAAAGTGGGATGCAGTTCCAGCGGCTGCAGGCTATAAAGTTTGGGTTTATAACGGAAAAGATTATGAAGCATTCGATGTAGGAAATAAAACAAATTGGACAACGCAAAATGAAAACATTTGGCTAACGAGAGATGAAATTGCGAAAGGCCAATATTTACTTCATCATGATAAAAAAGGTGCAGAATTAGCAGTTGATCCATCACCTGTGTACAAGAATTCTGGTGGAATCTATGCAGGTTCGAAAAACTACTGGTTCCGTGTAACTGCATATAGTAAAGCTGGACATGCTGAAAGTGAAATTTCGCATGAGTTTGTACCTAGATTCTCCCAAGATTTTGGATTTATAGGGATGTTTGATTACTGGGCATCAGTTCCGGTGCTAAATGGTAAAGTAAACGCCACAAATGGTAACTTTATCATGAGTGAGAAAGATATTACATTATCAGGGCGCGGGCCGGATGTATCAGTAGAAAGAACGTATAATAGCCAAAGTAAAAAGGTAGGCTTATTTGGTACAGGTTGGTCTAGTGGATTAGAAGGAAGAATTTTGGCTGAAGCAAATGGAAACTTACTATTAATTTCTACAGATGGAGCGAATATTACCTTTACTAGAACGGGAGATAATACATATCAAGCTCCTACTGGTATTTATTTAGAAATTAAGCAAGTGTCAGGCGGATATGAAATAAAAGATAAAGACCAAACGGTTACTTTCTATAAATCTGGAGATGCGCAAGGGCGTATTGAGTACACAAAAGATAAATATGGAAATACGACGACATATGAGTATGACAGCCAATCCCGGTTATCAAAAGTAAAGAATGCTTCTAGCAAAGAGCTATTAGTACAATATGATGAAAATAATAAAAAAGTAGCAAGAGTAATCGGCCCAGATAATAAGACGATTACATTTAATTATGATGGGGATTTACTCGTTTCTTCTACAACGCCAGAAGGGAAAGTATATAAATACGGATATGATAATGGTTTATTAACATCTATTTATGACCCGCAACATACAGATGCAAAGCCATATAAAACATCGTATGCATACGAGAATAATAGATTAGTAAAAGTGACTGATCCGTTAGGAAAAGCAACAACATTAGCATATAATACGGATGCGAAAGAAGTTACGTTAACGAATCCGCAAGGACGTAAGACTGTTTATACGTATAACGATGCTGGAAATCCGGTGAAAACAGTTGTAGATTCGGGGCGTTTAAATTTAACGACGACGTATGAATATAATGCAAATAATTTAGTAAAGACAACGACACCAAAAAATCAAACGGAGTCCTTTACGTACGATAATAACGGAAATGTAACATCCGCTACGGATGAAATGGGAACGGATAAGTTTGAATACAATAAAAATAATGGTGTTGTAAGTGCGACAGATAATGAAGATCGTAAAACAACAGTTGCCTATAAGGAAACAAATACAGAAGTTTCTGTAACAGATCAAGCAACTCATTCCTCCTCTGTCATATTCCATGATCAATATGGAAATCCGAAAGAAACAAGTAAGAACATTGGTACAGGGGAAAACTTCATTCAAAATCCAAGTTTTGAGCTGGATACAGTAGAAAAATGGACACAAACGGGAACAAATAACCAAGGGAGTTTCGCAAAAGATACTGTTCCAGCACCTGGGGGTCTGGGCGGAGCATCTTCATTAAAAATCACTACAAAAGCAAGTAATAATGATTGGGGCTATATTGCCGCAACCCAAGATGTTACGTTAGAACCGAATACCACGTACACATTAAGCGGTATGATCAAAACAGCTTTATCACAAGGGACGGGTGCTTTCTTTAATATTCAATTATTAAAAGAAGATGGCTCAGCTATTGAAGGTGGTTGGAATGATAATCGCTACAATAAAGTACAAGGTGAAAAGGATTGGATAAATCGTCAAGTTACCTTTAAAACAACAGATCAAACGAGAAAAGTAAGAATTTACGTACAAGTAGAAAACGGCGGAGCTTCTACAAGTGGTACAGCTTGGTTTGATAAATTGCAGCTTGAAAAAGGAGAAACATCTTCTAGTTTTAATCCTATTACGAACAGTAGCCTAGAGAATATGATGGAAAATGGTTGTATGCCAGGATGGATTAGAGGAGATGGTACGAGTTGTAGTACGAAGGAAACAGCTCATGAAGGATTTGCAGGATATTCCTCGCTTGTATTAGAACGTAGCCAATATGGTGGTTCAAATGTAGGATATGGTCATCATATAAATTTAAATCAGAAAAAGGCAGAACCAATCACGTTAACAGGAATGTCTAAATCTGAAAATGTAGAAAATGACGCCACTGATAAACTTTCAAGAGACTACTCTGTTTGGGCGGATGTGTATTATCAAGACGGTAGTGGAGAGAATTACCAAGCGAAATTCCCAAGTGGAACGAATGATTGGAATCGTAGCGCAGTACTGATTCCAGCGGAAAAACCGATTAAGTACATTCAAGTATATCTTCTATTTAGAAACAATAATAAAGGAAAAGTATGGTTTGATGATATTCGTTTACTAGAAGGTAATGTACTCGTTAAGAATGAGTACGATAAGGATAGTAATGTAACAGCAACGTATGATGAAGAAGGAAATAAAAATACATTCACATACGACGCTTCTGGAAATAAGACAAGTGAAACAGATGAAAAAGGAAACACAAAGTCATTCCAGTACAATAAAGATAACCAGCTAACAAAGGTTACACTGAAAAATGGAACTTCAGTTGGATATAGCTACGATCATAATGGAAATACAACTGAAAAGTCGGTTATGTTTGACGGGAAAACACAAACGCACAAATATGAATATGACGTAGATAATAAAAATACAGTATTTATTGACGCGTTAAATCGACGTATTGAACATGAATACGATGAGAATGCAAACAAAACGAAAACAAAAATGCCGAATGGATCACTTCTGGAATATGTCTATGATTCAGCAGATCGTATTGTCGGTGAAAAACGAAATGGAAAAGATTCCTTTACATTTGAACGTGATGCAAATGGTCAAGAAACGAAAATAAAAGACCATGTGAATGGCGTTGAAAAAAGTAAAACATACGACAATGCAGATCGTATTACGAGTATGACAGATAGCCGAGGTGGAAAAGTCGACTGGGCGTATCATGATAAAGCAAACAGTAAGACAGAAAAGTTAAAAGAACAAACGATTACACATGGTGGATATAGTAGTAAGATTGCGTATGAGTACAACACTGGTGATCAAAACACGAAAGTAATAGACGGCGCATCGACTTACCGATTTGATTACGATGAGCAAGGTCATGTGCGCACATATGCTGCCCCAAACAGAGCAGGTTCAACATTTAATTACGATCAAATAGGTAAACTAAAAGATTTAGTTATTGGAACGCCGAACCAACTGATCCTCTCTGAACGATATGAGTATGATAAAACAGGTAACCGTACAAAAATTACACATGAAGGTACAGGTGGAAAAGTAACAGAAACAAATTACGTATATGACCCAATTAATCAGTTACTGAAAGAATCTTTACCAAATGGAATGGTAAAAGACTACACGTATGATGGATTTGGAAACCGCACAAGTGTAAAAGTAACGGAGAATGGAAAAGAAACGAAATCTATTATCGCAACATTTAATGAAGGAAATCAGCTTGTTAAGTTCGGAAACGAATCTCTTTCTTATGATGCAAATGGAAACCGTACATCTGATAACAAATTCACATACACATGGAATGAAGCAGACCAACTTGTCGCTTTAACGAAAAAAGGGGAAAGTAAAGCTTTCGCAACATATAAATATGACAACAACAACCGTCGTATCGAAAAGAACGTAGATGGACAAGTAACACGTTATTTCTACGACGGGGACAGCATCAATCCGTTATATGAAACAGATGAAAGTGGAAATGTCCTTCGTCAATATGTATATTCAATAGACGGTGTCCGTCTATCGATGAAATCACAAGGACAAACATTATACTATCACTATAGTCCACGCGGTGACGTAGTAGCGATGACAGACTCAAACGGACAAGTCGTAGCAAATTATGAATACGATGCATGGGGGAATGTCTTAAAGAGTGACACAAAAGGTATTGCAGCGGACAATCCATTTGGATATGCAGGATACATGTATGATAAAGAAATTGGCATGTATTACTTAATGGCTCGTTACTATAACCCAGACCATGGTGTATTCTTATCAGTGGATCCAGATCCTGGCGATGGTGATGATCCAATTACGCAGAATGGATATGCGTATGCGGATAATAATCCAGTAATGATGACAGACCCGGATGGGCATTGGGCAATGGCTTTAGGAGTATATTTCATACCAGGAATTGGGCAGGCTGCATTGTTAGCAACATTAGTTGTAGGCGGAGCTTATGGAGCTTGGTATCTAGGGAAAAAACTAAGTGTAATGCAAGCACGTAGTAGGGCATCTGGACCAGACCCAAAGGCAAAAGGTAGTCCTCATACTAGGTATAAAACTAAAAATGGAAAAGTAACCGATTATGTAACTTATGGAAATGGAGGGGTGGTGAGGAAACAATTCCGCGGAGAGGGGAAGCCACATGGTAAAGTCTCTAGGCCAAATGTTAAAAGTGAAAATCAATATAATAGAGATCCTATAACTAAGAAGAAACATCCAAAACAAGTAGTAAGAAAACCATATAAAAAAGAATATCCAAAAGGGTATAGATAAGATAGATAGTTATAATTAGTCAATAGAGAGTAGGACTTAGTGAAAGGAGGTATGTAAATGAAGTATTATAATGCTGGATTTTTAATAATTTCATATGAAAATGACCTTATTAATAAAAATTGTATTATTGAAGGGCTTCCAGAAACTATTTTAACAATAAGTAATGAAGTACGTCCTACATTCCCAGATTATTGGTTTTTTCCTTGGTGTAATACAGATGAAAATGATTCTAGTTCTAATATAATAAAATCAAGATTAAAGATTAGTAGAGACGAACATGAAAAAGCACAATCTTTTTTAAATACATTAATACAAGAAAAAAAGTTTTCATGGCCAAATGTCTTCAAATCTTTAGAAGATGCAAGATTTTTTCAACAAAACTATTTAAAGGGTATAGAAAATTTAGAAATTATCAGTTTAAATCTTTCAGACGAGTATAGGACAGATTTTCTATTAAATGAATTGGAAGGAAATAATTTTGAGGTTTCTATATACGATTTTTTGGAAGGTTCATTACCTGTTAGTGTCAAGAACCATAAAATATTAGGTTTTGATATATGCGGTTACGATAACAACTCTTTTTATTCATTTATTCTCAATAGATTACATGAAGATTTTGATAGATTTGATAAAAAATTGAATGCTTTATCTCTTATAGAGAACTACGATGATGCGAAAGAAATCATTCATTTAATCGATGAAAAAAAAATTGAGGCAGAAGAGGTATTATGGTATCCATGGTTAATTTTGAAGTGTAAATAAAAGATGATCAGCGTTAGCAAGTGTAATTAAAATGACTCTCTTATAGAAGCTATCCTATTCTAACGAAGATATACACTAAGCAAATTTGAAATAAAATGAGCTGAATTTCCTATTTTAAGGAATATCCAGCTCATTTTATTTAGGGTGTAATTTTTTCTCTTCATAGATCACGGTGTATTCTTATCAGTTGACCCAGATTCAGGTGATGAGGATGATCCAGTCACACAAAATGGATATAGGGTGTTTTTTTGGAGGGATGGGCAAAAAACACCCCATATAGGAGGATAGAAGATACATGGATAAAGAATATGAAAAACTAATAGTTAGGAATTTTTTTCAAAAAAAAGTCCAGGATAGAATTATTTTTGAACTAGCTTCATCCAAAAAAAGAATGAAAGCATTAGGTCGTCTGGCGCATGATTATGATAATATCTTAAATTCTATGTATTTTGAAGCTATCCCTAAAGATATAGTATACGCGGAAGGAATATCAACCCAATTGAAAAACTATGGAGCAAATGATTCTTGTTACGTAATGTCCCTTATTAGTGAAATTGATGGAAAGTTTATGAAATTAGAAAGTGCAATAGAAGAAGTTATATGGCGCGGTTTACCTTGTTTAATTTCATGCATACCAAATAAATTATTATATTTTCAAGCTGAGCAGGTGAGTGGCCCACCTGAAAGATATATTCTACGTAAAAATTAAAGAAACCAGAAAGTATACCTATATAAAAAGATATACAAAGCGGAAGAATTAGTGACAGCATCAATTCATTAATGGAAGTGGAAATGTCCTTCGTCAATATTTATACTTAATAGCCGGTTCCTTAACGTAAAGGGAACCGGCTTGAATGTGTCCAAACGTAATTTTATTTTTTTGATATAGTGCCCCCATGCCCATAAACTTTTACCAAGTGTTAACGCTCCATAAGGTAGTATTGAATGTTAAAAAACAGTATTTGAATTGGATGAAGAAAATGAGAGAAAGTAACATTAGAGTTAGCCAAGAATTTGGTGAGGGTAGATTTCCTTTTCTTCTCCAAAAATATGAAGAGGGAAGTTTAGAAACAAGTGTTATCGCAATTCAATTTAATACATTTAATTTTCATGAACTTACTATTTTATGGGAATATCGAAAATTTGGATATCTAGAAGGTATTCTTTATGCTATAGAAGGTAAACGAAAATATTTAAATAAAAATGAATTAGCGCTTTATATTAGTCAAGGATACAAATGGACTGAAAAACTCAATCCATCAATAGCTATAAACTTTTCGCTTGCGAAGAAAGGTATATTTTATTCATCATACGAAGATTTCAAATAAAGTTTTATTTGGAAAGTTGTATATTTGAGTGAATTTAATACAATTTGAATTTTGTAGAAAGTAATGAATAATCTTATTATTGAACGATGGTGTTAAAACCTTTAAATTACTATATTATCTTTTAATAAGTTTATTATTTGCTAACAATCCTAGTCTGTCTTTCTATTATTTTATAAACTATATATAAGTGTAATGTGAAAAATATACATAGATAATGTGTTATAATAAAATCAATCCAACATTAAAAAAGAAAATTGCAAAAGGATACACCTACGCAGAACCATAGCGTAGGTGTGTCCTTTTTTTGTTTAAGGAGGAAAAAGTTATGGGGAAAACGTTATTTATTGCGGAAAAACCGAAAGTGGCCAATGAAATTATGAAATCACCACGATTCCGTCACTCACAAAAGTACATTGGGAGCAAACATTATTATGGTTATTATGAAAATGAGCATTATATAGTTAGTTGGTGCCGTGGGCATCTGCTGGAACTCAAAAATCCGGAAGAGATGGATCAAAAGTATAAAGTGTTTAAGTTCGAGCATTTACCTTTAATTTATCAGCCAGCTTATAAAGTGAAGCAAGAGAATGCTGAACAATTACAAATCCTTGTTAAACTGCTGCAACGCCATGATGTTGACCATGCGGTAAACATATGTGACGCGGACCGCGAAGGAGAGTTAATCTATAGGGAAGTGTACGAATATGCAGGAGTGAATAAAAAGCAATCTCGTGTATATAAATCCTCTTATGAAGCAGCAGAACTAGAGGCAGCGCTTAATCGATTAGAAAGCGCATCAAAATACGATGGACTGGCGTATTCTGCTAAAGCAAGACAGTACTTGGACTATCTATTAGGTATGAACATAACGAGGGGATGTACAACGAAATTAGCGCAGAATAAATTCCTGCTATCCTCTGGACGTGTACAGATGTGTTTATTACATGAGATACGACAACGTGAGGTAGCGATTGAAAACTATAGAGAGCAGTCTTATTATCATCTGCAACTAGTAACAGATCTAGGAATCACTCCGGTTATGAAAACAGAAGACCAGATATTAAATCCATCGCCATTAAGAAGTTTGGGAGAAAACTTGAAAGGTCAATATCTTGTGGTAGAAGAATTTAAAGAAGGAACTCGAAACAAGAATCCTAAATTATTATATAACTTAACGGATTTATATAAAGATGCTCACGCCCATCTGCAGATTAATGCAGAAAATGCAAAAAAACACATTCAGAACTTGTATGAGGAAGGATTTATTACCTATCCACGCTCTTCTTCTAGGCATTTACCTACAGAACAAGTAGAGCGTGTGAAAGGTGTTATGCACTCATTAGCAACGAGTCACTATTCGTCATTGGTACAATTAGTAGATATTGAGGAAATTAATACAAAACATAAAACATTTGATGATGAGCTTGTATCAAGCCATTTCGCTATTATTCCGACGACAAAACAATATAAGGGAGGAGAGCGTCCTGATATTGAAAAACAGCTCTATGATCTTGTAGTAAAACGCTTTGTGGGTAATTTCATGCGTTCTGCAGTGTATCTAGTAAGAGACGTATCGCTTATTGACTCGATGGGTAATATCTATCAAACAAAAGAAAGTGTACTTAGGGAAAAAGGATTTCTAGAAGTATTTCAAGAGGAAAAAGAAGAAGAAAGTGTGGAAGCATTTAAAATTCCTATTCTGCAGAAAGGACATGAACTTCAAATCTGCGATTTTGAGTTACTTGAATCCAAAACAAAGAAACCCGCGCTACACACAGAAAGCTCAATTCTGACTTTCATGGAAACAGCTGGACGCAAAATTGATGACGAACATTTAAAAGAACTGATGAAAGGAAAGCGAATTGGAACCGTTGCAACCGAAGCGACTTTCATCCCAGCTTTATATGAGAAGAACTATATAGCCATTGAAAAAGGGAAAATTACTACAACTCCAATTGGTCGTGCTTTTATTGAACAATTCCCTGTCCAACAAGTCAAAGATCCACTATACACAGCTGAAATGGAAGCGATGATATATCGTATTGAAAAGAATGAAATGAGTTATGAAGACTTCATTGTACATACAAATGCGTTTGTACAAAAAATAACGCAAGAGATTATAAAAATTCCTGATACCATTTCGTACAATCTAATAGAGACCTGGAAGCAACAAATAGAGGTTTGCCAATGTCCTTGTAGAAATGGAATTATTTTAGATAGGGGGAAATTTTTCGGCTGCAGCAATCACCCGAACTGTAATATTGGCTTACCAAAAAAAATAAAAGAAAAAGCGATCCCTGCAGCACAAGTCAAAAAACTGTTTGAAGATAATAAAACAGATGTTATCAAAGGGTTTAAATCAAAAGGGAAAGAGTTTTCTGCTTATCTATCATTCATAAACGGTGAAATTCGTTTTAGTTTACCTACAGTTGAAGAATTATCACTAGGTCAGTGCCCAAAGTGCCAAAAGGGACAAATTCTAAACCGTAAAACATTTTTCGGGTGCTCAGACCATAAAAACGGATGTAATTTTATGTTGCCAGCTAAAATTAAAGGTAAGAAATTATCGGATAGTCAGATTAAGAAGCTAGTGAATAGTAATGTAACAGACTTCATTAATGGTTTTAATGGGGAAAAGGAGAATTCACAGCTGCCATTCGATTAAAGTCAGACCTTAGTATTTGTTTTGAATTTCCGACTGCAGAGGATCGTACGGTAGGTAAATGTCCATTATGCCAGGGGAGAGTTATTATAGGGAAAACAAACTATCTATGCGAACAATACAAAA
>NZ_JAKUGJ010000049.1:0-13569 GCF_022663915.1 Bacillus cereus group sp. BfR-BA-01331 | reverse complement strand
TTCAATCAGCTTTAGGGATTGCCCGCAGTTAACCCTCACTACTAGCCAATCACTTGACTAGCAGGGCTTACTGATATATTTAATTAACTTTAGTTATAATTGGTTAAATAAATTGTAACAGTTGGTTACCCTAATTGTTTCAACTCCAATAACGCCATTCTGTCTCCCCCAAATGTTTTTCTCTAATTATACCAAACAATTAATGGAAAATTATGATATTTTATGAAGTGCCACAACAAATAAGGACCTGTCCCAAAATCGATGAGAGTAGCCCTTTTTTCATGTCGCATGATGGCAAATAAAATTTTATCGGCGATTTTTCAAATATATCGACCACAACTCGAGTTTTATCAGCGATTCGACAAGGAATATCGACTTAATTACAAAATACGACAAGAATAACATACCTACTAAAAAAGAAGACTGTCCCAACACACCTTTTGGGACGGTCTCCTTGCGTTCTATTTTTTCACCATCAATTTCCCTTCATACTCGTTCATCGTCTTTATTTCAATACCTTTATAGTAATGAGCGACTATATCTGTATATTTCTTACCTTCCGCTGCCATACCATTCGCGCCGTACTGGCTCATACCGACGCCGTGACCGAACCCTTTCGTTGTAACGGTGATGTTATCTCCTTCTTGTTTCCACGTAAAGTCTGAGGAGCGTAAGTCTAATTTTTCACGAACTTGTTTTCCTGTTAATGTTTTCCCTTGAAACTCTACATCCCTTACTCGCTTTCCTTCCGTAAGGTCTTTAATATTACCAACCTTTCCGTTTGCTAGTACTTTCACACCGAGACGTTTTTGAAAATCAGCTACTGTGAATTTTTGCTCACTCGTAAATTTTGGAGAGGCTTGATCCCACGGACTATCTACACTCTTTAAGTACGGATAATCATTTCCCCAATAATCAGCTGCATTTTCTGTTCGTCCGTTACTCGTTGAGAAGAAGGATGCTGAAATTGGTTTTCCATCATACGTTAAAACTTGTCCTGCGGTTTTCGAAACGGCTTCCTCAATTTTCTTTAAATTATTTTCGTAGTTATTACCCCATTGTTTCTTCAATTCCTCTTTGCTTTTGTACACTTGATCTTTCACCGTATCTGTCACGTCCGCATTGTTTTTCTTACCTCCGCTTAGCATACGCTGCACTACAAATGTTCTTGCTGCTAATGCCTGCGCCTTTAACGCCTCTATTTCAAAGCTGGCATTCATCTCAGAAGCTACTACACCGGCCACATACTCCTCCATAGGCAATGTCTCTACCTTCTTCTGCTGATCACGATATACAGCAACTTGAACCGCTGTATCCACTTTCCCTGGAGCTGGTATACTTTCTATCGCTGGAGGAGTTTTAGAAGCTGCTTCTTCCCCTACTTTTGCTTTCGCAAACGGAATAACAAGAGCAGCAGGTACAATGATAACGAGCGCTATTAAGAGCGCTACTGTAATGAAAAGTGGCTTTGAAAATTTCATCCTATTCCCCCAATATAAAGTGAAACTTTAATCAGTGGGGGGGTTGTTCATCCCCCACTGATTATTAGTTGAACCAATCGGGCATTTACGGGCAGCCCGACTCCCACTTAACTTCTTTGCTTCAGCCAAATTTTGAGGTGGGAGTTTTACTGACCGTTAATGCGGGATAAAGTTGGATTCCTTTCATTCTTATGGAAATACGGGATCTTTTAGAACATACTTGGGGGTATCGTTATAAAGTGAAACTATAATCAGTGGGGTTTTACTGACCGCAAATAGTGGAATAAAACAAAAATTTTCTAAATATTTTTACTGAGACGTGCATAAGTATAGAATTTATTGACTATAACAGTAATAACCCAAAAAAAAATAGCCTCTATGTCAAAAGACATAGAGACTACTTCAATTAAGCGTGAAGATCAGAAACTTCTTGTTCTTTCACTTCTTCTACTTTTTCGTTTACACGTTCAATAGTTGCACCTAATGCAGCTAATTTCTTATGGAAATCTACATAACCGCGGTCAAGATGTTTTAACTCTGTTACACGAGTATAACCTTCTGATACTAAACCAGCTAAGATTAATGCTGCTGCAGCACGTAAATCAGTTGCGCCAACTTCAGCTCCTTGCAAGCTACTTGGACCGTTCATAATTACAGAACGACCTTCGATTTTAATATCAGCATTCATACGACGGAATTCTTCAACGTGCATAAAGCGGTTTTCGAATACCGTTTCTGTAATCATACTTGTTCCATCAGCATGTAGTAATAATGCCATCATTTGTGATTGCATGTCTGTTGGGAAACCTGGATGAGGCATAGTTTTAATATCAACCGCTTTTAACTTATCTGGGCCGATAACACGTACACCTTCATTTTCCTCAATAATTTTAACACCCATTTCTTCCATTTTCGCTGTAATTGAGCGTAAATGTTCAGGCACAGCATTTTCAATTAAGATGTCTCCACCTGTAATTGCCGCTGCAACCATGAATGTTCCTGCTTCAATACGGTCAGGAATAATAGGGTGGTTTGCACCATATAATTTTTCAACGCCTTCAATACGAATCGTTCCAGTTCCAGCTCCGCGTACTTTCGCTCCCATTGCATTTAAGAAGTTAGCTAAGTCAACGATTTCTGGCTCTTTCGCTGCGTTTTCAAGGACTGTTGTCCCTTTTGCTAATGTAGCTGCAGACATAATGTTTTCTGTCGCGCCTACGCTTGGGAAGTCTAAATAAATTTTAGCTCCTTTTAGTTCGCCCTCTACGTGTGCCTCAACAAATCCGTTACCAACTTTTACTTTCGCTCCCATTGCTTCAAAGCCTTTTAAATGTTGGTCAATTGGACGTGAACCAATTGCACATCCACCAGGAAGTGCAATACGAGCACGACCGTTACGTGCTAATAATGGTCCCATTACTTGAACAGATGCACGCATCTTACGTACATACTCAAATGGTGCTTCAATGTTTAATTCTTTAGAAGAATCGATTGTTACTTGGTTATTTTCAAATACGACTTCAGCATTTAAATGACGTAATACCTCGTTAATTGTGTATACATCAGATAATACTGGTACTTCAGATAGTACATTCTTTCCGTCACTCGCTAATAGGGCTGCAGCGATTATAGGTAATACAGCATTTTTTGCGCCCTCAACACGCACTGTGCCGCTTAACCGCTTTCCGCCACGGACGATGATCTTTTCCAAATTATTCCCCTCCGTGTCCTTTTTTCAGTATCTATTCACTCAATACTCAGAAGTTATGATCGGTGTGCCAACCACAATTGTATCTTTGTTGTTTGTAGAACGTATTGCTATTTGCACATTTATTTTCTCTCTATTTGTTGAAAGAGCGTCATTCCACTTTTTATTATATGCGGAGACTGATACAAATGCTCTTTCTTCTATCTGTTCGATCGCTCTTGCTGAAAGATCTTTCAAAACCTGATTGGTTTTATTTTGCAAAACACCTTCAATCTTATCATTCAGTACACCTTGAACACAAGTGTAAATTATAGGTTTTTCACTAAAAATTTTATCCATGTTCTGAACGTACTTCGGGTCCCATTTCGCCCCGCTCACTTCAAAAATAATAAAAGTGTTTTCTTTAGTATTTTCCTTACTCCAAGTTACTACTATTCGTTCTTCATGTGAAGAAGATTTTTTATAGGATGTAGCCTTATATCCATCTGGAGATTGTTCTAATTCCCAACTTTCGATGTTTGCCTCTTCCTTCACATCGTTTAACAATTTTTGAAACGTATGTATATTAGAAATTGTTTTCGTTTCTCGCGCTAACCATGACCACCGCTCTACTTTTGCATCGTTCTTCTCTAAAGCTGCAATCATGCTCTCCATTTTCTGTTCATCGCTTATAGGTTTCATCTCTTTATATCCAACCAAAAATAAAACAACACTTACGATAACGATAAGAATGGCTTTAAACTTCAATTTCATCCCCTCCTATCCCCATTGTTAACGGAGATATGAGGTTCTATACACTTACTTTACTAAATACGTTAAACTCTTTGAATAGCCTAAATAATCAAGGAAAAAGTTACTTACAGATGTCCCAATTGCAATTGTAATTAGGATAAGTAATACTCTCGTCTGCATCACTTTTCCAGACTTCATTAAGCGCTCAATGTGAATACCTTGTAAGGCCCACCACGTAATGGTAATAAACAATAAATGCGAAACAATGGCAATCAGTGCTTGTTGCCCTAAAAGATGTGCCAAAAAATCGACCCCTTTTTTTGCTTGGCTACTACTTACGCAAAATGTAAAAAACGATACCATAAATAAGTAGGAGCCACACTTTTTCAAACGCAAATAAGCATCTTACATCGTAATTTCCTCTCGGAAAACATATACCTATAGACGTTTTCATTTGCTGTTACTCCAAAATAAAAAGCGTAGAGTACGGACTCTACACCTTTTATTTCCACTATTGTACCACGTTCCCCAAGAAGAAGAAATCCTTCATTAATGGAAAATGTTCATAAAAGAAATTGTAACCAATCATCGGCATAATCCCTAGTATTACAATCGAAATTGCGCAAAGACTCATGACAATCTTTATATTTAACGGTAACCGGAGCTTTTCTTCTGTCTCTCCCTTGCGGAAAAACATTTGCTGTAATATTTGGAAATAATATATGAATGAAATAACCGTCGTCCCCATCATAATAGAAGCTAATACGTAATGAGCAGGTTCAACATGAAGTGCCCCTAAAAAAATGTTAATTTTTCCGATGAAACCTGCTGTCCCCGGTATTCCAGCTAACGATAAAATAAAGACCGTCATCACTATAGCTGTAAAGGGGGATCGCTTATATAACCCTGTAAAAATCGTCATATTTTCCTTATCATTTTGTAAGATTAATCCGTGGATGATTGCAAATGCTCCTATATTCATAAGCATATATGCAAGCATATAAAACCACATACTATCCATCGTAAACTGCGATAGCGCTACAAGAGGGACTAGCAAATACCCAGCATGCGCGATACCTGAATAGGCAAATAGGCGTTTTACGTTGTATTGCTTTAATGCTACTACGTTCCCCACAATCATTGTAATACTAGCTAGTACCGCAATGTATATACTCATACGCCCGTACAAAGATTGTGCGTCTCCTTGGATTGCCACACCTGCAAACACCATAAGAAACAAACGCGTAATGAGTAGAAAACCAGCAATTTTAGAAATCGTTCCGAGAAAAGCAGTGACAGGTGTAGCCGCTCCCTCATACACATCTGGTGCCCACATATGAAATGGCACTGTTGCAATTTTGAATGAGAGTCCAACGAGCAAAAGTAGAAATGCGAGGGCTAACAATAACTGAATGCCCCCGGCCAATCCTTGCGTAAATGCCTTTTGCATTTCCACTATGTTGGTCGACCCTGTAATACCGTATAAATAGCTCATTCCAAAGAGTGTAATTGCTGTTCCAATTCCTCCGTTAATGACATATTTCATTGCAGCCTCATTCGATGCGCGGTTTCTTTTTCGGATTCCTACTAAAATATAGGAAGAAAGCGAAAGCAACTCTAAACCAACGAACAATGTGATGAAATCAACGCTAGACGCCATGAACATCGCTCCAAGAAGCGCCATTAAAAACAAATAATAATATTCCCCTTTATCTTGAATAGGCTCCTTCTTGTCATCGCTTATTGCCATACATAAAACGAGAGCTGCTCCGCCTAATAACAACGTTTTAAATCCTTTTGAAAATCCATCTAGTACAAACGATCCATTTAAAATATCTCCTGCCGGTTCGCTATATAGCGTCATTAATGACACTATCGCTAACAAGGCAGCGGCAATTGCACCAATCGCGACGTACCTATGGTTCAGCTTAAAAAACAAATCACATATGGAAAGAAGGATGGCTGCCCCGAGAATAATGAATTCTGGTACCATGAGATGCCATGATAAGCTAAGTAACGTGTTCATATCCATCCTACTTCACCCCCAATGTTTTCAATGTAGTTTGAAGTGGATCCCCTAGTAGTTCTGGCATTACCCCAATTGCAATAATACAAACGATAAGCACTATAACAGGAACGTACTCCCATCCGTGTATATCAATTTTCGCTTCCCATTCTTTCTTACCAAATATCACTTGAAGTGTCGCTCTTAATACGTATACAGCGGTTAAAATAATTCCAATTACACCGGCAGCGGCAATAACAGGTTTCCCTTGGAATAAACCGAGAAAGGCAAGGAATTCGCTAATAAATCCGGACATCCCTGGCATTCCAAGCGATGCCATACCGCCCGCTAGGAAGAAACCGCTAAGCACCGGAACACTTTTTGCAAGTCCACCAAGTGCTGTAATATCCGAAGTCCCGAAACGCTCTTCAATAATGCCAAGTAAGAAGAAGAGTAAGGCCGCAATTAAACCGTGAGACACAACTTGGAACAATGCCCCTTGTGTACCTGGTGCATTTAACGCCGCAAGCCCCATTAATACAATGCCCATATGCGAAATACTAGAGTAAGCAAGTACCTTTCTAAAGTCCGTTTGGATGAGTGCTAGAAAGGCTCCATACAATAAATTAATTACCCCTAAAATCGCGATTAGCGTTGCAAAATCACGAAAATATTCTGGGAATAATCCTTTCCCGAAGCGAACAATACCGTACGCGCCAATCTTCAGCAAAACCCCCGCGTGAAGCATAACTACAGCAGGATGCGCTTCTATGTGTACATTGACCATCCAGCGATGCAAAGGGAAAACAGGGAGTTTAATCGCAAAAGCAATCATTATGGCAAGAAACAAGCCGAACTGTACGCTACTTGAGACGGCCATTCCTCCCCCAGCACCTACACTCGTTAATATTTCTTTAAGCTCCGCAATATTTGTTGTACCTGTTTTCGCAAATAAAACCGAGAAAACGATAAGTAAAATAGCTGATCCAATACCGTTATATATTAAATAACTATATGCAGCCTTTTCACTCGACAATTTCCCCCACTTGCCAATTAATAAAAACATTGGTGGCAACGTAATTTCAAAGAACATGAAGAACAACATTAAATTTTGAGCAGCGAAGACACCGAGCATACCTATTTCTAACATGAGTAACAGCATGTAGAATGCTTTCAAATTTCTTTTAATAGAAAATGCCGCAATAGCTGCAAGCATCGCTAGAAGGGCTGTGAGCACCATCATCACAAGCGATAAACCATCAATTCCGAGCTCGTAATAAATTGAAAACCACCTTTTGTCCACTGCTGTGAAATCCCCAAATTTAATCCATTTCACTTTTTCATCAAATATCGATAAACTCTTTCCTGAAGCGTATGTACAAGCAAGAACGATAGCAATTCCAAATGGAAGCGCCGTTCCGAATAAACCAAGCGCCTGCACTGTACGCGATTCTCGTTTCGGCGTTAATAAAAGCAAGAGAATTCCTAAAAGCGGGGAAAAAATGAAGAACGTTAATAGCAATCCATTCACCGTAAATCCCCTCCCGTATATAACAAAATAATTAGGAGAACTGCGAGCGAAACTGCTGTTACAGTTCCGTACACTTGTACATTCCCGTTTTGAAGCCGCGATCCTAGACCACTCATACCTTTAACGAGTCCAGCAATTAAAACTGCGATTCCTTCTACAACGTA
This sequence comes from Bacillus cereus group sp. BfR-BA-01331, assembly GCF_022663915.1. Classification (NCBI taxonomy): domain Bacteria; kingdom Bacillati; phylum Bacillota; class Bacilli; order Caryophanales; family Bacillaceae; genus Bacillus; species Bacillus cereus group sp. BfR-BA-01331. The sequence continues at coordinate 5,948 of NZ_JAKUGJ010000049.1, read as the reverse complement.
TACTTCAAATAAGCGAAGCACATGAGCGATTCCTTTCGTAATAGGAAGCACCGTCACATTGTATAGTTCATCCACATAATATTTTCCTTTCAAAAGGTTATAAAGAGGCGTCCCTTCTCCGCCGGCCCAATCTCTAGAGATAGATTTCTTGCCGTATATGAAATATGCAAGGGCAATTCCCGCAAATGAAACGAGCGTCGCAACAACCATAATCCAAACAGGTCCATGCACTTCCTTCACCTGGAATCCTATATCTTTCGTAAGCCAATCCCCAAGAAACGTTCCGAACCACGGTGTATTTATATAACCTGCAACTACCGCAAGAACACCAAGGACAATCATCGGATACGTCATGGTGCGAGGTGATTCATGCACCTCTTCCTCCGTCTTCGTTTCCCCTGTAAAAACAAGAAAATATAGACGGAACATATAAAATGCTGTTAGAAATGCCGCAATTACTGCTAAAACGAATAGAAAGTAATTGCCACTCATCCAGGCCGCCGCTAAAATTTCATCTTTACTAAAAAATCCGGAAAGCAGAGGAACACCACTAATTGCAAGTGTGCCTATTAAAAATAGTGCACCGGTTACTTTCATCTTTTTCTGTAAACCGCCCATTTTATTAATGTTTTGCGTATGGACTGCATGAATTACGCTTCCTGCTGCCAGGAACAATAATGCTTTAAAAAAGGCGTGTGTCGTTAAGTGAAAGATACCAGCTACATAACCCGCCGAGCCTAGCGCAAGCATCATATACCCGAGCTGACTAACTGTAGAGTAAGCAAGAACCCTCTTAATATCAGTTTGTACTAGACCAATAGAGGCCGCAAAGATTGCGGTGAAAGCCCCAACGATTGCCACAGTTTGCATCGCTACCGCACTTGCTGAAAATAGTGGGAACATTGTCGCTACTAAATATACGCCGGCTGCAACCATCGTTGCCGCGTGAATAAGTGCCGAAACAGGCGTCGGTCCTTCCATTGCATCTGGCAACCATGTATGAAGCGGGAACTGACCCGATTTCCCCATCGCACCGATAAAAATTAATATCGCCGTTATTGTAATCATAGAAGGAGAGAGGTCGCCCGTATGAATCGCTTTAAAAATCGCGTCATATTCAAAACTACCTGCGTGCCAAAAAATTAATATCATCCCAATAAATAGCCCAACATCCCCAATGCGTGTCATAATAAAAGCCTTTTTCGCAGCAGCCTTCGCTTCTTCTTTAAAGAAATAAAAACCGATAAGTAAAAACGAACCAAGGCCGACTAACTCCCAAAATATATAAAGCTGTAATAAATTCGTCGATATAACTAGCCCAAGCATCGCAAAGGTAAAGAGCCCTAAATATGCATAAAAGGTTGGTAATCTGGTGTCACCTTTCATATAACCTTTTGAGTACACATGTACAAGAAAACTCACAAGCGTAACGATAAACAACATTAAAGCCCCTAATGCGGTAACTTCAAAACCAAATGATATATCTATATCTCCTACCCTAAGCCATACCCACTTATGCTTCACTGCCTCGGATGAAAACCGTTCTATTAGTACCACTACCGCGGATATAAAGGAGAGAAAGGTAAAGAAAATACCTAGTACACTACTTCCCTCTCTAATTTTCTTCCCGAACACAATAAGTAACAAAAACGAAACAAGCGGGAAAAGCGGTATGAGCCATGCATAATCGATCATTGTTTCCTTCCCCCTTTTCGGTCACAATGCTATCCTTTGAGCGTATCCATCTCATCTACATGAACTGTCGGGCGATTACGGTACAAAGCAATCAAAATTGCAAGACCTACCGCTGCCTCCGCTGCCGCTACAGACATCGTAAACAGCGAAAAAATTTGTCCTGTTAAATTCGGAAACAAGCCTAATTTACTAAACGCTACTAAATTTAAATTGGCGGCATTTAGCATCAATTCGATACAAACTAGTACAATTACTGTATTTCGCTTTGTTAAAGCTCCAAATAAGCCGATGCAAAACAAAATAATCGCAAGTGTTAAATACGCAGAAGCCGGAACGCTACTCATGGGAATCCTCCTCTCCCTCATCCTTCTTCGCAAGGATAATCGCTCCTACAAGTGCTACAAGTAAAATAACTGAGGTTAATTCGAATGGAATAATATATTTTGAATAGAGAAGTGTACCGATTTGAAGTGTGTTATTTTCATGGAGAGGTAAACTTCCTTGTGTGCTTTGATTTGAAAAATCGATACTATTAACAGCGAAATACATAACCGCTCCAAATGCTACAACCGCAAAGAAGATAATCCATTTTCGAAGAGTAAGGCGCGATTCATTTTCCGCGTTATGTTTCGTTAACATAATGCCAAAAATCATAATAATAGTGATTGCACCAGAGTAAAGTAAAATTTGTGCCACTCCGATAAATTCGGCTGATAAGAGAAAGTACAAACCCGCAATGCTAAGGAACGTAAGCACAAGGGCCAGCATCATATGCATTACTTTCGTTAAATTCAGCATAAGAACGCCGCCGATAATCGCAGACAAGGATAATATAAAGAAAGCTACAAACTCGCCATTCATGCTTTATTCTCCTTCCTGACGTTCTCGTCGTTCTCGTCAAGCCACTGTAAATTTTTAAATAAATCATCACGTGAATACTCTGCGAGTTCAAAGTTATTTGTCATTACAATCGCCTCTGTCGGGCAAACTTCTGTACATAAATCGCAAAGAATACAAATTTCAAAATTAATATCATACGTATCGATAATTTTCCCTTTTTTCGTAGGATCAGGATGTTTTTTCCCTGTTAATTGAATGCAGTCTGTCGGACAAATGTTGGAACACTGATTACAAACAATACATTTCTCTGGATAAAACTTTTGAATACCTCGAAAGCGGTCTGGTAATGGCAACGGTTGATTTGGATAATCATACGTCACCTTTTTCTTACTCAAATTACTAAGCGTATATTTTAACCCTTTAAATAGTCCTTTCATCTCTTGCTGGCACCCCCTTTATAGATTAGAAGAATAGCTCCTTAATCAATGCCGTTAAGAAAATATTTGCAAGTGCGATTGGTAATAATACTTTCCAGCCAAACTCCATTAACTGGTCACCTCTTATGCGCGGGAACGTAACGCGGAACCAAATCAATAGAAAGACCACACTGCTGAATTTTAAAGCAAACCATACGGCTCCTGGAATAAATCCAAGGAACATAACTGGATTCCATCCGCCTAAAAAGAGTACTGTAATTAAAGATGACATCCCGAAGAAATACACATACTCTGAAAGCATGAAAAACGCCCAGCGAAACCCTGAGTATTCCGTATGGTATCCTGAAACAAGTTCTGACTCCGCTTCTGGCAAATCAAACGGCGTCCTATTTAACTCTGCAACTGCCGCGATTAAGAAAATGACGAAACCGATTGGCTGTGCGAAAATGTACCATACCTTCTCCTGCGCCGCTACAATTTCATTCAAATTAAGACTACCAGCTAACAAAACGACACCAATTACACTCATCACAAGTGGAATCTCATAAGAAATCATTTGTGCCGCCGCACGCATCCCTCCTAAAAGGGAATACTTATTATTTGATGCCCATCCCCCAGTTACAACTCCGATCGTCGTAATCCCAGAAACAGCAATGTAATACAGTAACCCTACGCCAATATCCGCGAACTGAAATTTATCGGTAAACGGGATAACCGCAAGTACCATAAATGCTGGTGCGAATGCAATAACAGGTGCTAATATGAACAACGGTTTATCAGCAGCTTTCGGAATGCTATCTTCTTTTAATAATAGTTTCAAAACATCAGCTACCGTTTGGAGTAAACCGAACCGGCCCCCAACTTGGTTTGGTCCAATCCGTCCTTGCATAAATCCCATCACTTTCCGTTCTGCCAAAATACCGTATGTAACGAAGCCAAGGACTGCAAATAATAGAAGCACCGCTAACCCGAAAAAAATGAAGAAATTCGTCCAGCTTGAAGGTGATTGTAAGAGCGTCTCAATCATTAGCCGTCAACCTCCCCAAGTACAATATCAACCCCACCTAAAATCGTAATTAAATTGGCGATATTTTCACCTTTCAATAATTTCGGTAAGATTTGCAAATTATAAAAAGACGGTCTGCGAAATTTCAAACGGTACGGCTCTTTCTTTCCATCACTAGCAATATAACAGCCAATCTCCCCGCGTGGTGACTCTATACGGACGAACGCTTCCCCCTTAGGTGCTTTAATAATTTTCGGGACTTTCGCCAGCACAGCGCCGTCTTTCGGGAACTGCTCGGCTGCTTGCTCAATAATTTTCAATGACTCCTCAATTTCCTCCATCCGGCAAACGTAACGATCCCAAGCATCTCCCGTGCTCCCAACAGGAACATCAAAGTCAAAACGATCATAAATAGAATACGGCTCATCTTTGCGAAGATCCCAGTGGACTCCCGTGCACCGCAAATTTGCGCCGCTTAAAGAATACGAGATCGCCTCTTCGGCGTTATATACGCCAACGCCCTTCACACGATTTAAGAAAATTTCATTTCCGCTAACGAGGTCGTGGTAACCTGCCAATTGCTCTCTCATATACGGAACAAACTCTTTCACCTTTTCAATCCAGCCGTCTGGCGCATCCCACTTCACACCGCCAACTCTCATATAGTTGAAAGTAAGCCTTGCACCGCACAATTCACTTAATAAATTTATAATCATCTCTCGTTCACGAAAGGCATATAAAAATGGACTAACCGCTCCTATATCAAGCAAGTTCGTTCCCCACCAGACGAGATGGCTCGCAACCCTCCCAAGCTCCATCGCAAGCACCCGTAAATATTCAGCACGCTCTGGAATCTCAAGATCCATCATCGTCTCTACAGCGTGGCAAAGGACGTAATTATTCGTCATTGCTGATAAATAGTCCATTCGATCTGTATACGGGATAATTTGTGTATATTGCAAGCTCTCAGCAATCTTTTCTGTTCCGCGATGCAAATATCCGATAACCGGTGTAGCCTCTTTAATAATTTCCCCGTCAATCTTAATTACAAGCCGAAACACACCATGTGTACTCGGATGCTGCGGCCCTACATTTAAGAGCATCTCTTCCGTACGGATCACAAGCTACACCTCCACATCATACGGTTCATAATCTTTCCTAAGCGGATACCCCACCCAATCATCCGGCATTAAAATGCGAGATAAATTAGGATGACCTTCAAATATAATACCGAGCAAATCATACGCTTCACGCTCCGGCCAATCTGCCCCTTTCCAAAGCGGCGTCACCGATTTCACTTGCGGCGCTTCCCTATCCAGCTTTACCTTCACTGCTACTGACTGTTTCTTTCCATATGAAAATAAATGAACGTATACTTCCATATGTGTCACAAAATCTGTCGCATGTAGCTCTGACATATAATCAAAAGCAAGCCCCTCATGGAATCGCATTAATTCCATCACTTCATAATATTTCGAAGGCTCCGCCACAAGCGTTGGAACATCTTTTGAAAGCTTATTAATATAAGAATCTACTAATGCATATTCTCCTACCCTCTCCTTAACAACCTCCACATAGCGATTTAAATATGGTTGGTTAACTGATGGTTCTTCCTGCTGTAGCTCGTCTTCTATCTTATTTACAGATCCCTTTGCCTTTGCCCTTGCCGCAGCAGCGGCTTTCGCTTTCGCGGCTGCAATTGCCTTTGCTTTCTCATCTCCAGAATCCCCCTCACCTTGTGAGGCTTTCTGCTTCGCTAACGCTGCTGCTTTTGCCTTCGCTTTGACTTTTTCTTCATCCGTTACTTCTTCTGATCCTTCTCGCTTCTGCTTTGCTAATACCGCTGCTTTTGCTTTTGCGGCTGCTGCAGCTTTCGCCTTTGCTTTGGCTTTTTCTTCGTCCGTTACTTCTTCTGATCCTTCTCGCTTCTGCTTCGCTAATACCGCTGCTTTTGCTTTTGCGGCTGCTGC
>NZ_JAKUGJ010000048.1:0-13642 GCF_022663915.1 Bacillus cereus group sp. BfR-BA-01331 | reverse complement strand
TCTATATGAAAATGTTGGATTTGTTTTCTTTAATATTACAATTTCAATATTATGATATATACGGTTTTATGTCAATCATTTCTAAAAAAAATCTGTTTTTTTCTATTTAAAAGTACGTATCCTACAAATCGAAAAACCTTCAAAAACGTTGTCATATCAAGGTTTTTAAGCTATTAAATATCCCGTAAATATGATATACTATATGTAACGTAACTGAATATTTTAGGGTGGTCGGTTGCTATCCTTTCTCTTTCATTTTATGGAGAAAGGAGGTGACACTATGGACATTCTTTTCACTATAGCAATTGAAATTTTGAAAGTTATTGCTAGGGAAGTCGCTGTATTTTTTGCAAAACGAGTAGGAAAATACCTATCAACGTCTTGGAAGAGAATACAAAAAAAGCGACGAAAAACGAAAAGAACCACCCACCTTGCGGTAGCAGTTACATAAGGCGAGATGTTGACGCATCTCGTCTTTATTAGTTTATGCAAAAACTATATTTGTAATACTTCTACACATATTATAACATCAACCATGGTACATGTCATGCGGATTCATCTACTATAGTGATAAGATTTAAAAAATCGTGATTAAAATGAAATGAACTTTGTCCCTGTCTCAAAATACTTTGCAGGAGCATAGCTTTTCCCATTCCGATCCTGAAATTCACTGCCAATGCACAGAGATACAATCATTGCGACAACCCCAATGAAAATTGCACGTCTCACACGTTGTTTTTTCTTTTTATCCACTTTAAATTCCCCTTTCTACGAAAAAAAGGCACATCCCAATTAAGGGATGTGCCTTTGGTTTGTCCATTCAGCTACTAGTTTAAGATGGATATATTATTCTGTTGATTCAACTTATTATACAATAATACTTAACTAATTTCTATTCTTCATATAGTACCAGTCTGACAAGTCAGTGATAATATGTTCCTTTCCTGCCCAGTTCCAGCCTGGTGTTTGTACAGGGGAAAAGAGTGACAAGTACATCTCTATCTAGAAAATTATTATACACCGCACCTTAGATTTCCACTTCATTTGTTATACTTGAGCTACTCCCCTTATATTGAATTATATGGATAATTTAATAGGATGTGGATTATTTAGGGTACGAAATCAGTATATATATGAAAAATAATAGGATTAGCAAAAATTCAAATAAACAAAATGGCTTTATGCCTCAATGAAAGTAATCAGATTATTAGTTAAATCATAGTTACTTTAAAGCTAAAAAATCTTAATCACGTATTATTCAATTTTTATTGATTAATACGGCATGCGCTTCTATTATTGAGTTAGGTGGAAATTTTAGCCATGAATACAGCATTAAATGTATGATTATGGTCTAGTCTTTGATATATCTGTGTTTTGACTAGTTTTTAAATGATAGCATAGATGTATATTCCATCAGTTGATATCTAATATAGGAGTGTGTGTTTAATGAGTTCTTACTTTAAAACTGCTAGTCCAAATATTGTTGATAATGAGTTTTTAAGAGAGCCGCAAATTGAGGCTTATGAAAGATTAAGAGAGCATTTTATTGAACGTGATAGTAAGGAGCACGCTCTAATTATTTTGCCAACAGGAACTGGTAAGACAGGATTAATGGGTATTGCACCTTACGACATTTCAAATGGAAGAGTTTTAATCATAACTCCACAAACAGTTATTAGAGATTCGGTTTTAGGATCTTTAGACCCGTTATATCCTAAAAACTTTTGGCTATTTACAAGGGTGTTTGACAGTTATTCTGAATTACCCACTGTAATTGAATATGAAAAATCTTTAACTGATGAAGTGATACATAGTTCAGATATAGTCATTTTAAACATTCATAAGTTACAGGAACGACTAGACTCCTCTCTTATAAAACGTGTGAAACCTGATTTCTTTGATTTTATCATTATTGATGAGGCTCATCATTCAGAGGCTACTACTTGGAAAAGAGCCCTTACATACTTTAATAATGCGAAAGTGTTAAAAGTAACAGGCACTCCTTTTAGAAGCGATGGAAAGATAATTGAGGGTAAAGAAGTATACACCTACGGTTTAGGTAAAGCAATGGCAAAAGGTTATGTAAAAAGCTTAGAAAAAATTGATTACATCCCTGGAAAAGTTTATCTAACTCTTGACAAAAACTCCGATGAGCTCTATACAATTGACCAGATTAGAGAAATGGGCTTGAAGGATGAGGATTGGATTAGAAGATCCGTTGCACTTTCCACTGAGAGTAATCTAAGTATTATTGATCAATCAATAAAATTTTTAAGTGAAAAGAAAGAGAAAACTAGTAATCCTCACAAAATTATTGCCGTTGCATGTAGTATATGGCATGCAGAACAACTAAAGGAGCTGTATGAGGCAAAAGGTTATAGTTCTTCAATTGTTCATAGTGAATTAGAAAAACACGAAAGAGAGCTTGAATTTGCTAAAATTAATTCTAACAAAGTAGATGTGGTAATTAATGTCGCTATGCTCGGTGAAGGATATGACCATAAATTCTTATCAATCGCAGCATTATTTAGACCATACAAAACATTATTACCTTATGCTCAATTTATTGGTAGGGTTCTACGTTCTATATCTGAAGATGATGTAAACGGAAATCTTTCAGAAGAGGACAATATTGCCGTTGCTATTCATCATAAAGAACTAGGATTAGATGAACTCTGGGACTACTACAAAAAAGAAATAAAAAAACGAGATATTATTAAGAGAATAAGAACTGATTATCCAATCGAGCCAACAGATAGATCTTCAAAGGATGTTAGCTTTGGTTCTGTATCAGAATCGGAAGATTATACAACTGTTAAGGATGCTTTTATCGAGAGTGAATTATTAAAAGTAAGGAAACAAAAAATTGAAGAAGAACAAGAAAAAATCAAAAATCTACAAGCTTTATTAGAGGTAACAGAAGAGAAAGCAAGAATTCTTTACCAACAGAGTCTAAAATCACAAGACAAAGAGCGGTATCTCAGACCTGATTTATACTTAAAGAAAAAGAAAGCTGAAATTGATCAATTAGTAAGAGAAGATGTAATACCACAGTTGTTAGTTGACTTTAATTTGGAGCTTCAGGGTAATGAGTTGCCGGCAGGTAGATATATCCTCCCTAAAAAATACCAGTTCATTTACGGTAGGGCGAAGGATAATGGCTCTTTACTAGGACAGTATTTTAATCTATCATTAAAACATCACATTGGTGAAGGTAGGGACGGTTGGAAAATAGATGATTATGACCGTGCCATTGCACATGTCCAAGAGTTGGAAGCTCATTTGCGTAATGTTTTAGAAAATAGATGACAAGAGGTGTTACCTATGTTAGAAACAATTGAACGTCTTTATGACGAGATACACGGACCAAAATTAACACCATATGAATTGATAGAGAATGTAAAACTTCCCAATTATACCTCGGTAGATTTTAGTAAAGATAGCGAAAATAATATTATCGCTTATACTAAATGTCTACTAGAGGATGGAAGTAATGCAATTTTCACGTATGTATTCAACAAGGAAAATAAGTTAATGAGTTTAAAATGTGTGGTTCGTGGAAGTGAAGAAGAAGTTTACAATCGAAAAATAGAAATTGAAAAATTTTATTTATTAGCTTCACAGTCACTTCAACCTTCTTTAAAAGCTATTTAATAATAAAAAAGAAGCCCAATTTTGCAGTGATCCCTGTAAAGTAGACAGGATTTAAAAAGCGCAACTAAGCAACCTGAGTTCTATATTTATATGGACTCAGGTTATCTAATTTCTTTTCAAATCTTTGATGATTATAAAAATGTATATATTTGCGCAAAGCAAATTTAACCTCATCTGCTTTGCGGAAGGAATATAAATGAAAGCATTCTGTCTTAAAGTGACTGAAGAAGTTTTCCATACAAGCATTATCCCAACAGTTACCTCGTCGAGACATACTTGCCTTCATCTGATATTTTTCAAGTAATTGATTATATTGACGAGATGTATATTGAGACCCTTGATCACTATGTAAGAGGATTCCCGTTACATTTCGTTTTTTCTTTGCCTTTTTAAGTGTATCTAACACAAGCTTTAAGTCGTTTCTACGACTGGTTTCATAGGCAACAATTTCATTGTTGTACAAATCCTTAATAGCTGATAAGTACAGGCGTTGTCCATTGAAGATCAAGTAGGTTATATCCGTTACCCATTTCTCATTTGGTTTTGAAGCTTGAAAGTCTCTATTTAGATGGTTATCTGAAATCACATATGCCTCTTTTTTTCCTAATTACGGCTTTGATGCATAATTCATTCATCAATCTTTGTATGCGCTTATGATTCAAATGAAGGTTATAGGTGACTTTCAGCCACACTTGCACTCTTCTATATCCATAAATTCCTCTTAGTTTTTTATGACACTCCAATATCTTTTTCTTGATTTTAGCGTCTTCTAGTTGTTTTTCAGAAGGCACTAAGTGCCGCTTTGTCCACTTATGATACCCACTTCTAGTTACACCAGCGATGGCACATAATAGGGTAACCGTATACCCCTTTTCTAACATCTCAAGTATAGCTTGCATACCTCCTTTTACATCCCTAAGAGCTTTTTTAACATTTCATTCTCGGCTTCTAATCGTTTAATCTTAGCTTCTGGATCTTCTGGTTTTGTTCTTGGTCTTCCTATACCTGGCCCTTTCGCTTTTCCACGCTTTTCTTCTAGTCCTTTGATACCTTCAGCTTCAAAGTATTTCACCCAACGACTTACAACCGAGTGATGAATACCTAATTCTTTCGCAATGGTTTTATAGCTCATGCCTTCTTTTAAGTATAAATCTATAGCTTTTTCTTAAATTCTACATCGTAAGTGACTCTAATTTTTCCCATAGAAAAATCCCCTCCATAGTAAACAGGTTAATGTGCTTTCTTTTTCTTGTCTACTATAAGGGGATCATATCATTTTTATGGGCTTCTTTTTTATTATTAAATTTCTTATTAATATAACGGTAGTCTTAATTGATTAACCACACTACATATTATATATGAATATCGGCAAGTACATCTCTATCTACAAAATCATCATACGCTACACCTTTGATTTCCACTTGGTTTGTCATACTTGAACTACCCCCACTTTCACTTCTAAATGAAGTGAAAGTGGCGATTCCTAAGTAAAGGGTTCTATCGAACTCTAATTTATTAGGCTATCTCCGCAGTCCCTGCGGTTAGAAGCCTTATCGCTTCATTCTTTAGATTGATACTTGCGTTAATATCCCTATCATGATGTGTACAACAAGAAGGGCAGTCCCATTTACGTAAGTTTAGATTTTTAACATCTTTGTTTTGATATCCACAACAAGAGCATAATTGGCTGGAAGCAAATGTTTTCGATACGACAATGACTTGTTTTCCGTACCATTTTGCTTTATATTCCAACATGGTTCGAAACTGTGACCATGATACCTCACTAATTGCTTTTGCTAGCTTATGATTCTTTAACATATTTGATACTTGCAAATCTTCTATACCAATAACATCGTGGCTTTTGATGATTTCAGTTGAGATTTTGTCCAAGTAATCTTTTCTAGCGTTTGTCATGTATTCATAAATTCTAGCCATCTTTACTCGTTGTTTATTCCAGCGAAAAGATCCTTTCGTTCTTCTAGAAAGAACACGCTGTGCTTTTGCTAACTTCTCTTCCAATGATCGAAAAAACTTCGGATTTTTATAGGTTGTTCCATCTGACAAAATGGCGAAATTTTTTAGCCCTACATCTATTCCAATGTAAGATTGTGTTTTCGGAAGTTCTTTCACTTCTGTTTCAACTAACAATGACACAAAGTATCTGCCAGAAGGGTTCCGTCTAACCGTAGCATTTAAAATACGTCCATTTACTTCACGACTTTTGGCAAATCGAACAAGACCTAGTTTCGGCAACTTTATTTTGTTTCCTACAACGGCTATATTTTCATTTGTTTGTTTTGTGGTGTAGGATTGTACATTGTTCTTCTTAGATTTGAAACGTGGGGCGCTGTTTTGTTTTTTGAAAAAACGTGTATAAGCATCCGCAAGGTTGCGAACAGACGACTGAATCGCAATACTATCCACTTCTTTTAGCCAAACAAACTCTTTCTTCATGGAAGGAAGTTTGGCAGAGCATGTACCATATGTCAAACCTCTTCCTGTTTCTTTGTATGCGTGATCCCATAGAGATAGGAAATGATTGAATACAAAGCGAGAACAACCAATAGTTTTGTTGATTAGAGTTGCTTGTGCTTGATTTGGATAGATACGAAACTTAAATGCTTTATTAACTATCATTCATTTCACCTCCACTTCGAAATGTATCTATCATACAACGAACGTACATTCTATAGATTTTAAAATGATAATGACAAATTGTTCAGTAACACTTTACATATTCCAAACAATTAATATTGCTTCCTGCCATCCCATGTCCGAAGCTAATTCATCTATCCCTCCTCACCGGAGTGTGCGTCTTCACGTTCCTTAAGGAAGGAATCTTATTGACTAAAACAACAGAATCATTATAACTTAACAAAACGATTAATTAACACATTCGTAATTTCAGCTCTATATGGTAAATATTACCATATAGAGCTGGGCTTGTAAAGTATTTATATTTATATATATATTTATTTTTAAATATTTTTTTCTAGTAAAAAAACTACACTTTTTAGCATAGTTTTCTTACTAGATTTAAATTATGTCCGCTCTATTCACAAAAGAATACTATTCCTGAAATTCACTTCCAATATACAAAGATCCAATCATTTGGACAACACCAATAAAAATCGCACGTCTCATACGCTGTTTTTTCTTTTTATCCATTTCAAATCCCCCTTTCTACGAAAAAAAGGCACCTCCCATTAAGGGATGTGCCTTTGGTTTGCCCATTCAGCTACTAGTTTAAGCTAGATATATTATTTGTCGATTCAACTTATTATACAATACTACTTAACTAATTTCTATTCTTCATATAGTACCAGTCTGACAAATCAGTGATAATATGTTCTTTTCCAACCCAGTTCCAACCTGGTGTTTGTACAGGGAATGGAAGATCTACAAGTACATCTCTATCTACAAAATCATCATACGCTACCCCCTTAACTTCCACTTCGTTTGTCAAACATAAACTCATTTCATTAATTCCCGCTGGGGTTGTTTCAACAGTAAAAGTATATTTACCATCTTTCTTTTTCAATGGCGAGTACCATTTGCGTCCCCCATCAATCATCTTTTCCTGCCCATCCCAATATAGAGAATTAGTAGGTCTTTTACTATCAAATACATGACCTGTTATTTCAGATAAATACATATTTTTAGGTAGGAATTTGGATGCCAGTCCAGTATTAGAAACACGCTCCAAATCTTGTGTAATTTTTAATCCTTCATCGGCAAAAGGATATTGTGCCGTTGCTTCTGTAAATACACCAGGGTAATTTGCATTCCAATCATTTTTGTATTTTCCGTTTACTTCATAAGTGAATCCATATCCACTATGAAGCTTAGAAGGTACTAGATTATCAATACTTCCACTTAATGTTTCATAATACATTTCTCCAACTGTATCATCTTTAGAAACACGCTCACTAACTGTTTCTACCACACCTTTTACGCTAGTTACACCACACATCCCTTTTTCATGTGACGGTGCATAGATAGCTGTTTTAATAGGATTATTTTTGTATGTGGTTTCTTCTATATCTATACGATTACCAGCAGGGTTAATTTCCGCTTGAATTGTTCCTTTCCCTTTATGCTGCCAGTCAAGGTTCAAAGTTTTCTTTTCTCCCTCAGTTAATCTTACCTTTTGTAATGATACTTGTTGTCCGTTATGCTTTAGCACGACTACTGTTTCAGGATTTGCATATTTCGCTTCTAGTACATCTAACTTTTTAATTTTATTCTTCTCTTTTTCTAGTTTTTGTCTTGCTGTATCTAGCCTACTTGCAGCATCATCTAATCTATTTTCTTCCCAAGAGCAGTCTCTATCAATATAGTAGTCATGGCCTTCTTCGTCTTTCTCATGAATTGGATTACTACGACAATAACTTAAACTAGACTGTGCACTGTCTCTACCTGATTCAGCACTATATACTTCTTGTTGAGATTTATTAATATTATTATTTACCTTTATTCTATATTGGTCACGCTCTGATTTAAAATTATCACGTGATACATCTATTCTTGTTTTTATATTCTTTCCTTCTCTTGCTGTTTCTCCTTCAATTCTGTCAGCAGAGAAATCGATTTTATATTTAAAATCATCTTCATCACCTGAATCTGGATTAGGTGTTACTTCAGTACCACAGTTACCATCTATAGTGAAATCAACGGTTTTCTCGTTTGATTCCCTCTGAACAGCATCAAGAACTTTTAATTTCGCAGTAAAACGACCACACATTTGTGGCTGCCACTTTAGTTCTTCTGACTTAAATTGCCCTGCATCACCTTCATTTGGTTTTTGATTATCTTTTTGCGGAGTTGAACGCAGATAATTTTCTTGATGATGCACGGTTTCGCCATCTTTTGTAATATCTAGCATCCACTTCACTCGATTACGTTCACCGGCTGCCGCTTGATATGGATTTACTGTTGTCCCATTTGGATCTCTATCATTGTATCCCTTATTCTTACTTACATATTCGAAACCGTTAAATGTAAATTTCACTGGTACATCTTTTTTCCCACTAGACGCTTTAAAATCTTTTAGTTCAGGCTTACTAGTTCGTACATACCATAAGTTATAATTATTAACCCCACTTACTCCACCAGCTCCCGCATATCCACCAGAAAGATATGCAATATCACGAATCCAATAGAATAACCCATATCTTGAACCTTTTGTATTTACAATTTGATGTGATTTTAAATTTTCTAAAACAAACTCTGAATTCCCCCAATATTTATTAGCGATAACCGCCGCATCAATCCGTTCTTTCTCAGTTATCATCCTATCCCCAACAATAACCAATGGATTGATATAACCTTCATTAGAAATTCGTACATACGGTTCACTTGAATCGGCATTTTGAACTAAATTTTCCCATGGATTCTCCCAATTAAAAGCCCCATTATATACAGCCGGATAATGCAAATCAGATAAATACATTAAGCGCTCAGCTTCATATCCCTTTCCTGGACGTAAGTATTTCCCCTCCATTTGCAATTGTCCAGATAAAAGATAAGTATCCCCTTTCCCATCGAAGAAGGGAATATCATTATTCTTAGCATCTACCGAAATAGGGAGTGTCAACAGTAGTGATGTACAAGCAAAGAGTATTTTCTTTTTAATTTTCATGAATATTCCTCCTGAATATAAAAAAGGACACACCCGTACCATTGGCTGGTACGTAAGGTGTGTCCTTTACGTAATTTTAAAATCCGTATATTAAACTATATATTGATTCTAGCAAATTTTATTTCTCTTTACAATTACTTTATTTACTTTCTACTTGAATATACATCATTTTATCAGCAGTTGAATGCCCAATACGAACTTTATGGTTTTGAGTAGTGTAATTATTAATCACTTGAGCATCTACTGTCTCTTGGATTTCTTTATCTAAATTTAATTCAGGATTTATGAAAGTAACCCATTTCTTAGTTAATTCGACTGTTGCTTTATTATTATATAAGAAGACGATTTCAAAATTATTTTTATCTGTTGCATCAACATAGAATTGTGCTCCAATTGAACCTGCTGGTAAATACATATCTTTATCAATGAGTTTAACGTACACTCCAACATCGCTATACTTTAAATTAGTATTATATTTTTGATTGATAGAGCTAACAATATCTTGTCCCTCTTTGGTTACTAGTTTTTGAACAGTAACGTTATTGTTAAAAGCTTCTTGATTAAATTCCATATCCTTAGTTGCTAAATTTTCATTTAACCCTACTGGCAATTTAATTTCTGGCTTTACTTCTGGTTTTTCCTCTGGTTTCGTTTCAGGTTTTGGGTCTGGCTTCACTTCTGGTTTTTCCTCTGGCTTCGTTTCAGGTTTTGGATCTGGCTTCACTTCTGGCTTTTCCTCTGGTTTTGTTTCAGGTTTTGGGTCTGGCTTCACTTCTGGCTTTTCCTCTGGTTTTGTTTCAGGTTTCGGGTCTGGCTTCACTTCTGGCTTTTCCTCTGGTTTTGTTTCAGGTTTCGGGTCTGGCTTCACTTCTGGTTTTGTTTCTTTTTCGATTACATTAATAGAGTTATATAAGAACTGGCTATATTGTTCACGGGTTACATGTGTATATGGTGAATACATCTTACCTCCTGTACCAATAGTAACGCCATTTTCTTCTAATGCACTAATTGCTTTTAATGCCCATGAGTTTTTATCAATATCAGTAAACGATGTTGTCTTAGTAGCTTTGAATTTGAAAGCATTTGTAAGTACTTGTGCCATTTGTTCACGAGTTAAAATATCATCTGGACCATATTTCCCATCACCAAATCCATTAACAATTCCTGCTTTAGCAAGTGCTAAGATTTCTTTTTCAAACAAATGTCCTTTAATATCAGTAAATGGATTTTTGAAGCTAGCATCTGCATCCACTGGTTTTACGTACATATAAATCATACGAGCAACTTGCCCACGAGTGACATTATCACCAAAACCAAAGATATTATTTCCGTACCCTTGCACCACTTTACGATTTGTTAAATCATAAATTGCTTTCGTAGACCAGTGATCTGCTGGAACATCATTAAATTTTAATGAATCTGTGTTATCAGCCTTAGCAGTAAATGCTCCTGCTCCTAATAGTGATGTACCCATAATTGTTAGTGCTGTTGCTGTTTTTAAAAATTTGTTAGCCATTGTTTGTTCCTCCGAATATATTAGTTTTTTTATAGATTCTCTTATTGTACCTAAATTAAACATAAAATCTAGATGTTTTAACATATTAATTATTTGATTAACGTTTTTTTATAACCGCTGTTCTATATGGAAAATATTACCATATAAAAATAGGCTTGTAAAGTATTTATATATATTTATTTTTAAATATATTTTTCTAGCAAAAAAACTACACTTTTCTCAGCATAGTTTTCTTACCAGATTCATATTATGTCTGCTCTATTCACGAAAGAATACTTTTCCTACTCCTTCACGATTGCTCCAAATTGGCGCTTTTACTCCGTCAACACCAATCAATTTAAATATATAAAACTGATGCTCCGATTTAATCTTAAAATAAAGAGGTTGGTTACGATCTACTCGTCCTTTTGTAAATTCATATTTCCATCCATCCATATTATCTGCCTTCATCTTTTTCTCAATATCAGGGATTAAATCTACATTTTCCCCATTATAACTATATTGAAATCCGCCTGTTCTTTCAGCTAACTCTATCGTATTAGAAGCAAAATTATGCGCTTTGACCAATTGAATACCATATAGTACGCCTTCCGGGATTAAAGAGATAAAGAATAGAAAAAGAGTTAATAATAGAGCTGTTGTTACGGTATTTTGCATACTGGTTCACTCCTTACAGTTCTTGGCCCTATTATTTTATGTTTCCTCCAGGTTGTTTTTTATCAGAGGTAGACTCAAAAATATAGATGTTTCGTGCTTTACTTTTAATTGTTCCTTTGTTTTCATCAAATTGTTTTAGATAGCTCTTTGCATCCACATTTCCCTCAACTGCAATCATTGCTGGCTTGTCCTGGATAACATGAACAGAAAAATCACGCTTTGACGCAGGGTCTTTGAATGCCGCATTCTGCTTGTACGCTTGCTCGAACTCTTTCTTTGCTAGTTCTGGATCAATGGCTATTTCTTCCTGAGCACGTAAAGTACCGACTTTTACTGATTTATATAAGGCAGTATTGTTCCCTTTCTTTAATGCAGCCTTATTGTCAGTATGTGTTGTATCCCCAATCACCATATCTGTTACAAAGAAAAGACAGCCTATGAATAAAAGTAGCGCACCTGCAGCTATTATAAATTTTTGCATTTTTTATCATCCCTTCTTAATTTTCGGTCTTTCGGAAACGAAATCCACTTAATATAGAACTTTTCTTCTGGTTCAGCAATTCATTTGGTAGTAATAACTCTGCTATCTTCTTCATTATTCCTTCTAACTCTCTATAATAGTTACGACTTGATAGTAACGTACTACTATTCAACTGTGCTTCAAATACATCCTCAATCCCATAAGGTGGTATAGCTGCTAATAACTTCTGTCCTAAACATTCTTCCACTACCTCGTGTTTTAACAATGATGATGAAAATTTATTCCCAATTACTTTTGTTTTCTCTAATGCTAAGTAGGAAACTAACTTTCTTTCTTTTTGCGTAAGTGGGTGTGCTATCTTTAACATTTGATGAAGATCTGGCTCCGCTACAAAGAATATGTAATCAGCCATTTCGCATATCTCATGGTATAAATCTTTGTCCCAATCATTCCCTGCATCAATAATAGAAATAGGTGCTTCTTGGTTCCCCAATAAGACCTTAATAAAATGGTCAAAGTCCTGCTCTGTTTCATTTTTTAATTCTTGGTCCACAATCGGATTCTTTACGATAAAGTTTATCTTTCCTTGCTTCCACTTTGGAATCGATAATATATCGGATTCCTTCTGTAACATCTCTTTATAGCGCTGTAACATGAACTCGCTGCGATAATTTTCTGGTGCTTCTGTGTAGCCCTTTAATAGTGGATACGTGTATCCCTCATCGTATAGATTCTCTATATAGTTCACATCAATCTGTAGTTCATTCAAATAGGCAGCTAGGAGATGTGAAACAAAAGTAGCTCCACTTCTCCTATTCATACTGGCCACAACAATTGTTTTCCTTGGAATTGCTATACCTATTTGCTTCTCATATACAGGCTCAAATGATAATTTATATTGTTTTTTAATAATTGGTGCTTTTACCGTTTCCTCTTGGACAGACTTACGTTTTTGTTTGTTTTTAAATATTTTTGACTTAGAGGAAGGTTCATCATTGCTTTCTTCTTCCTCATCACTTGGCACTTCCTCTTCTTCCTCAGCAGGCACGTCCGGCAATTTCGTTTGTTTCGGAGCCTGGCTTGTTCCTACAATTTCAGCTACATTCTTAATATCCGACTCCTGTAGCAGTTGCGGGATAACTTTATTATCAATATCAATTTTACGAGAGTTGAAAATGTCATAGATACCTAGATAGATTAGTTTCGCCAAAAACTCATCATCATTTTCACGTTCTGTAAATACTACAATACGAATATCCCGATTAAAGCGTATATCTCTTAATTTCTGTAAGATAATTAATTCTCGTTTATCTTCCTGTCCCGCATCAATATTTAAACGCTTGTCATTAATACATAGAATATTGGGTTGTTCCGTATCTAGAATTTCATCTAGATATTTTATGTGCATCACATCACTATCAGCCACTTCAAATCCCGCACCAACAAAATCTTCTCGTAAATATGCCGTATATACAGTATCACTGATGGCTAATACAATTTTTTTGACCATGGTAGACCTCCTTTAACTTTTAGCGTTGGATTAAAATCATGTTTTCAATTGGAATTTGCGCCTGTTGATGAATCTTCCCAAAAATCTCATTTAGAATATACTCCACTTCAACTTGTTCCAATGGTCGTGGTGCCTCAAAATCAGAATTAAGTTTTATTCGTATTTCCAGTCGATCTTGAATTT
>NZ_JAKUGJ010000047.1:0-14190 GCF_022663915.1 Bacillus cereus group sp. BfR-BA-01331 | reverse complement strand
CATTTGAATTTGGAAAATGTCACTGTCCGTAATACCTAAAACATTCTTTTCTTCTTTAAATGAACGCCATGTTTCTATTTTTATGGATTTTGTAGTTTTGTCTCTAAGTGTATACACATTTTACATAATAAGCTTCTTTTTTCTTTTGCATAATACGTTACCTCTATAGTCTTTATAATGTAATAATACAACACTTAAATATGTAAAAATTACACAATTAAGTGTTGTATTTTAAAGGGAATACTATAATTAGTATATATATCTTCTTTATCATTGTAATTAAATTGAATATAGCTCAATATATTATTGTATACTTAATTTAAGAGATTTATTATGAATTGAAGGTAAAAAACCAATACAATTATGATTTTAGTGAATGGAGGTAATTTTTTGAAAAGAGAAAATTTGAAGATATTTACTAAAATTTCATTCTTAATAGCATTAGCTACAATTTCAATTATACCAATATCCTTATGCATTTCAGCACTAACTTCCAATGCGAATGTAGAATCAATATTAAAAGTCTTTATATCAGTTACATTTTTTGCTTCATTATTTGCAGTTCCTTTAAGCTTCATTTCAATGTTCAGCAAAGAAAAATTAGTCATAAGAATTTTCGCTTTATTTGTAAACTCATTGCCAATTGGGCTTTTCACTTATGCTTTCATTCTAGAATTTATAGACGAATTCTTCCAAACTGCACCTTAAAAGAATAAAAAAAGAGTATTAACTATTACATATTAGGAGAATGAAATAGAAAAGCTTTACCTGGAATATCAAAAGTTATTGGCTTATCTATTAGATTCAAGATGTATTAACAGCATGGATATTAAATTACTCTAAATCCTATTATGCTATATAAATAAAATATGGTATGAAACGACAATTTCATACCATATTAAAAAACTTATATATACTAATAACTACCTTCCTAATCTACTAAGCACGTTATATTTTTCAAAGCCTTTATAAATCTCGGAATTTCTTAATCCGTATTCATAAGCCTCATCTCCCGTTCCGTTATAACGTGACAATGTTTCTTGTATTTATTTATCAGTATATTCAATCATATTAACACCAAATCCAAGGAGATGAATAGCACCCCATTTTAAGACCCAAGCCGCAGTCTCGATATTATAATCTGGACTTGTATGTAACGCTTCCCAAATAACCCTTAAATGAGTAGGATTACTAGGATCAAGAATTTCTTCTTCTAAATATCCATTGTATACGGCCCACCCTCTTGCTTTAATTGCCGTGGCTGCGAATATTTGACAAGGACCTGTACTAGAGTCCTTTTCAATTCCTTGTTTTACGAGCAAATCTTTTGCTGTATCTAAAGAATTTTCAACAGATGACTCCCACGCCAAGACAGTTTGAATTAAAGATTTTCTCATTTAATAATAGCTAAAATACAATAGTTGTTTATTAACAAAAAGCATAAAAAAACAGGTAATTGTTTGTAATCACAATTACCTGTTTTATATCATTTATATTTACTCTTTATTTTTTAGAATTTCATTAACCTCTTCCACACTTAATTCAGTGGCTTCCGCTACTTTCTCAATAGGTACACCGACATTAATTAAATTGTGAATCATCTCTATCTTAGTTGCTATTCTAGCTTCTTTTGCTGCTTCTTTTGCTGCTTTTTCCGCGGCTTTTTCTTCTGCCGTCTCTATTTCTGATATTCTATCTTTGATTGCCTTCTCTCTCGCCTCATATAAGCGTAAAAAGTCCTTATCACTACTTAGACGCTCCCAATCCTCTATTGCCTTTTTCAAAACTGGATCTTTTTCCATCGCGATTCCCTCCAGGATTGTAGTTAATTTCTCATCTTCATATGCAGGAAATAATAGTAGCCAACGTGCTAATATATCCTCCCATGGATCCATTCGATCTTCTTGCCATTCTCGAATTACTTTTGGAATCTCAAGAAAGTGCAATTGCATATTCTCAGAAATTATGTGCTCCGATTTTTTGTTCATGACTACACCGACATTATGAAATTCTTCTTCTTCTGGAAACAAAATAAAATCCACTATATTAATGCAAATAGTTGGTCTTAATTCTGTATACTTCATCCCCTGAGTCATTTGGGAATAATACATGCCAGCCCAGTAGAACAAAGATCGCTCGATCATGTCTTTTTTGTCGCGAACCTGTATCTCTATATTTAATTTTATACCACTATTAAGGGTAGCTCGCAAATCTAAAATAGATAATTTATCATCCTTTTGCTCCCTTGGAAGATGCGGATCATCTAAATGCAAAGAAATAATCTCCTCATCTAAAGAGGATTGTAATACTGCATTAAGAAAACCAATAAGTATAACTTCGTTTCCCTCTACTCCAAACAAGCGCTTGAAAGCAAAATCAACTCGTAAATTTACTAGATTTTTTTTCATAGATGTATTCATATTCTCTTCTACCTTTCTTTTAGTTAATTTAAACTCTCTATAGTAATTGGGTATAGGAAAAAGATAGAATTACAAACTCTATCTTTTTCAACCTACCTATTTATGAAAATATCAACCTAATTTTTGACTTTTATAGTCTCTGAAATACAGGTTTAAATCCCGCTTGCATCGTATCATCCAGACCCTTACCTTGCGTTGGATTCCAGGCAGCTATGATAACGTTATAGCCCTCTTGCTTTAACTTTGTCGCAAAGTCTATAAGAGCTTTTCTTACTTTTTTATTCTCTACTAAATCGGCATCAAACGCTAGATAGACATTTTCTACTCCCATATCCTTTAATACAGGTATAGCAATTCGCCAAGCATTTACACCAGGAATCGCAAGAACCGTTGTCCCTACTTCAGAAAGTTCCGCTTTATTAAATCTCTCTGGCAGCAAATCAGCAATCAGATCTGCTTTCATAGGTCCCTCTGTGATCATTACTGATTTTGTTTGATGTAAGGTACCAGAAGTCCAATGTTTCAAATGAGAACTCGGTACCGCTACATGCACAGGAAGTGGATTTTCACTACCTCCTGCACCAGTTCCTTGATTTTTGTTTGCTGATGAAAGCCAGAGGTATTTTTGCCCTTTATGAATCTTTACAACAATTCTTTCTTCTTGAAATGGAATCTCTACCTTTTTGCTCATTTCTAGTTCGCCTTCAAAGATACAATCACCATTCTTAGTTATCTTTACAACATTAGGCTGTTCAATTAATTCCGCTTGAACTCCAGTAGGTGCAGATTTCACATGAACTGAGTTTTTCACTTCATCCACACGAACCTGCCATCCAACAATTTGATTATACTGGTTTCGAAAAGGGATCAATATACCAGAAGAGCCTGACATCAAACGAAGAGAAAGTTGACCTTTCTTCATCTCATAAAATCCCGGAATACCCTGCCAGCAATTTTTTCTCCCAATTTGTTCAAATAGTTTCTCCCAAACTGTCGAGTACGTATTATCCTCTTCTAACACAATTTGTTGTTTTAAGAACGAACGATATTGACGTACTTGTATTTGTTCCTCGTTCATTTTCCTATCTCTTAATAAATGTGCATGATGATGCTCTTGTAAGGGTATAAAATCCATTAACTTACGATTAAACACATCTAATTCCTCATTACTTTTCTTATCATGAATCTGAACTTCATCCGCCTCAGGCAATTGATACTTATCTTTTCCATTTATGTAGTGAATGTAGCTTGGGTTACCCGTGTTTTTTCCGTAAATCCATTTACTTTCTACACGTGTACATGCTACCTTCTCTTGCGAAACATGCAGCATGCAATTACCTGTATCATGACAAATCGGACACGTAACACGGTAAAATTCCCACCAGCTCCCTCTTGGATAAGCACTCGTTAAACGAAATTGACCTTTTTGAATGTTATAATTCATTATTCCCCACTCCTTGTATAGTGTTTATTATATATGGAACAGCTACTTCCATTAAACTCTTTATACTTCTATTTAGATGTTTTCTTTTTGTACTATTACGTTTTCTCCTACCTCTAAATCAAACATTTCAAATAAATTCATACTCTAATCCTCCTTATTAAAATAAAAAGACAGAAATTCATAGTAATTTTTCACTACGGATTTCTGTCATTCCCTCTGTCTGCATACTTCCATATGGTTTTGTAAATTACTCATTAAGATACACTCACGCCTGTTAAAGAGAATAAATCCTCTTTTGTCGGATTAAGTGCTTGCAACCAACTATCTACCTGTAGGAAGTTTACTTTTCTTAATTGCTCTCCCTTCTCCGCACGCTTTGCCACTTCTAACTCTCCATGATGATGTACAAGCATTGTAAGATCATCTTTCTTAAAAATACAATCTACATCTGAAGACTTTACATGATGGCTACGCAGAATCGATTTCCACTTCTTAAGTGAATACCCTTCTACATCTAAAAAACCACGGATTGCAGTAAAACGAAAACTCGTCCCTCTAAAACACTTTTCCAATAAAAAAAGGAAATCTCGTATACATCCATTGAAATAGACATGATACAAATAGATTTCCCCTGCTTGTTTTGCCTCTTGTTGCGACAAATTTGATGGTTTAATAGAAAACTGATAACAATCTCGTTCCCAAAATGCTCCTTCTTTTGTAACTCTCATCCGTAATGCACGCAAACTTGGAATAAAATCCTTTGGATGTGCAGAACAAAATATAGATACTTCATAACTCATTTTCATTTAAAATTCCCCCCTGGTTATATATTTATTATATTTCTACTTCACAAAAATTTATTTCTTTACACTTGGAATAGATAACTCAAAAATATGAAGAAAAAGTAATACTCGATAAAGCCACGGTAAATGTTTTTCTCCATAATACATGTAAAGTTCTTTCGTTTCCCTTCTATAAGCAAATTGAACACCTAAGTGCGTAGGTATTTTTGATATGTCTTCCATTTCAACGTTTTGAATAATCTCAATAACGGTATGGGAGGACTCCTTTAATAATTTCTTTAATGGCTCAAGAGGAATATTAAATAATCTACTACACTCCTTAGTTCGCTCTTTGTTATATTTAATAATTCTGGCCAATTCTTCTACAGTCGGATCAAATAAAGGATTTGTAACCTCTACATACTCAGACATTACTTTTTCTAATTTACAATCCATTTCGTTAATAATATATAGACCCCACTCCTTAAACATATCTTCTAACGTACATGGATAGCCATACACCTCTAAACAGTACTTCCTTTCAAATGCAAAATAACAATCTTCTTCACAATCATGGCGTAAAATTGGTAAAATAATCGTATTGTAATACTCATCAGAGTTGATGTGTAAGGCTGTCATTTTATCTGCAATATAATCTTCTGTATCACTAAAAATGCTAGAATCACGCTCTCGAATTGGTTGAGTAACTTCATTCCTCTGAAAGATTTTTATTATTGTCTCTAATGGTAGTAATGGTTTATCAAGTGTAATAGCATGTTCGTATTTCATTATAAAGATCCCCTTCCAAAGCAAAAAAAACACAAATTTTGTGTTTTTTCTCACAGTGTTTTTTATTTGTATACCTAAATCTAAATACCTTTTACAAGTGATTCCTAACTTGAAAACAACACAAAAAGGGCTCCTTCAAGTCGATTAATAATGTGCATAGCAAAATAAGCTATATATACACTAATCGGCTCAAAGAAGCCCTTTCAAAAATGAAACAAGACGCAACTTGCTTCTACAACTCAACCACAACACAAAAAGGTGTGGGAATAAACGGAATCAATTAAACAATAAATATAGTTTTATAATAATAAATTCATACCAAAATTTCAACAATTTTATGTCCCCTTTAAATATTCTGATTATTACTTTTTATTTTTATTTCAAATAATGTATAATAAAAGTATCCTATACGAGATATTGATTCATATCTCATTCGTCATTGAAAAAAGCAGGACAATAATAAAATGTACCCTATAGAATAGACACTGAAAAAAAAGTCTATTCTATAGGGTATTTCTTGTATAATGAGAGAAAATTGGGATCGGAGAAAGTTCAAAATGACAAAAAAGCTATTTACAGAAAGAGACATTCAAATTCTATCAAATAACCCCTACATAAAATCTGTAAGTCAGAAAGGTATCACTTATACAGATGAATTTAAGCGTATTTTTATTGAGGAAAATGAGAAAGGAAAACTCCCTCGAAATATTTTTGAAGAATGTGGTTTTGATATAGATATGATTGGAATGAAACGAATTATGTCATCAGGAAGTAGATGGCGTGCTGCTTACAGAAAAAATGGTGTATTTGGTTTGCGAGATACACGCCAAAACGCGGGAAGAACTCTTGAGAGAGAGCTTACGTTAGAAGAGAAGTATGCTCGTTTAGAAGCCGAACGGAACTTACTAAAGGCAGAAAATGAATTGTTAAAAAAGATCAAACTTATGGAAGGGAGGATGAGAAGGAAATAACTTTATCACCTAGTCAGAAATATATCCTGATTCGTTCTGTCATCATAAAATATAACTTAAGAAATATGGTGAGTTATTTGTGTAAAGTAGCTGGTGTATCCCGTTCGGGATACTATAATTATTTTTCCATTTCATCTCAAGAACAGCGGAAACAAAAGAACAATCAAGATGAAATCGTGAAAGAAATCATATTAAAAGCACTTCGATTTAGAAATCGAAAGAAAGGGGCTCGTCAAATAAAAATGACATTGGTGGGTCATTTTCAAGTTGTCTACAATTTAAAGCGTATCCGTAGAATCATGAAAAAATATGAGATTGTCTGTCCGATTCGGAAAGCAAATCCTTATAAAAGAATGCTGAAAGCTTCAAAAGAACATCGAGTA
This sequence comes from Bacillus cereus group sp. BfR-BA-01331, assembly GCF_022663915.1. Taxonomy (NCBI): domain Bacteria; kingdom Bacillati; phylum Bacillota; class Bacilli; order Caryophanales; family Bacillaceae; genus Bacillus; species Bacillus cereus group sp. BfR-BA-01331. The sequence continues at coordinate 7,401 of NZ_JAKUGJ010000047.1, read as the reverse complement.
GTGCCGAATCAATTAAATCGAGAATTTAAACAAAACACCCCAGGAAAAACGCTTCTTACAGATATCACTTATTTAGTTTACGGTAAGAATAAAAGAGCTTATTTATCTACAATTTTAGACGGCTCAACCAATGAAATTTTAGCTTACCATGTTTCAGAACAGATGACATTAGACCTCGTAACAACAACTCTTCATAAACTAAAACGGAATAAGAGGATTCGATTGACTGAAGGTGCATATATTCATTCAGATCAAGGAGCCCACTACACAAGCCCTACCTACCAAAAATTAGTCAAAAAGCTAAAGCTCGGACAATCTATGTCAAGAAGAGGGAACTGTTGGGATAACGCTCCACAAGAATCATTTTTTGGTCATCTGAAAGATGAAGCACATATAAAACCTTGCGAGTCTTTTACTGAGTTGAAACAAGAGATTAAGAAATATATGACGTACTATAATCACTATAGATATCAATGGAATTTAAAAAAGATGACTCCTGTTGGATGGTCTTACCCCTGTCAAGTAGACAGTAATAGATTAGGTGCCTTTTCATTAAGCAGCCTTAGTTCCAAATTCAATAGGACTAAGGTTGTTTAATCTTTTTTGGAATCTTTTGTTATTGTAATAGCTTATATATCTTTTAGTAGCCTTAAAGACTTCTGTCTTTTCATAAAAGGTATGTCTATAAAAGCATTCTGCCTTAAAATGACTAAAAAAGCTCTCTATACATGCATTATCGTAACAATTTCCCTTCCTAGACATACTCACAGTTATTTTGTGCTTTTTAAGTAATTGGTTATATTTTTTTGACGTATACTGATAACCTCGGTCGCTATGTAATACTGTTTCGTGGGCTTTTCTTTTTCTTAAGGCTTTATTGACTGTATCTGTAACTAATTTCAAATTGTTGTATTCGCTCATTCGGTAGGCCACAACTTCGTTATTGTAAAGGTCTAGTATCACTGAAAGATATATGCGCTTATTATTAAAGGTAAGATAGGTTATATCTGTAACCCATTTTTCATTTGGCCTTGTAGTTGAAAACTCTCTGTTTAACAGATTTTCCGACACGATGCATTGTTCTTTCAAACCAAAATGCCGCCACTTTTTCTTTCGAATCTTAGCTTGTATCCCCATTCTCCTCATTAAACGATATACTCTTTTGTGATTTACCTGTAAACCATAATACTTTTTGAGCCATATACAAATTCTTCGGTAACCATAGCTACCATTTATATCTGGATCTCGTTCGCATTCTCCTATTTTAGACATGATAAATTGGTCCTCTTTCATCTTTTCAGAGGGATTGTTGATTCTTTTTTCCCACTTATAATATCCACTTCTTGAAACACCTGCAATTTCACAAAGCAATACAATTGAAAAATTCTGTTTTAAGGTATAAATGACCTCATATTCTACTGATTTACTTTTTTTGATCTCATCCCCCTTTTCGTATCTAATAGCTTTTTTAAGTATGCATTTTCCGCTTCTAATCGTTGTATTCTAGCATCTTGACTTATTCCATTTGTTTGTTTAGATCTTCCCCGTTTTTCTTGTAGGCCCAGAATACCTTCATTTTTATATTTTTTAATCCATCTATCTACAACTGAATATGTAACTCCTAATTCCTTTCCGATTAGCTTACTTCCAATTCCTCTATGTAAGTACAATTCAATAGCTTTCATTTTAAAATCAATTGAAAAAGTTCTTCTAATTTTCCCCATAAAAAATCCCCTCCATAATAAACAGTAAAGTAACTTTCTTTCAACTGTCTACTATAAGGGGATCATATCAGGATACAGAAATCATCTTCTTGATGTTGCCTAACTTTTTTCAAAATGTCCTTTACAAAGGGTACAGATTATAAAATGTCCCGCTTTTTTATTTCTTTTTCATTAAATTTTATTTATTTTTTTAGTTTTGAAATCACTAAATATAAAACTGTATATATTTACTTTTAAACTTCATTCTAATTTATTTAATATTTTTATATTAAAACACTATTCAATGGTTTATTTTCCATCACAAAAAAAAGAGACCTAAATCTCTTTTATTATTTTAATGCTAACCATTCATAACTAGACCAATCTTTTGGCTGTTTGTCATACTTGATACGACCAGTTGTACAAAAGGAGGCAATAACCCATTGAATAAGGTTCATCTTTGCATAGGGATCAATACAATCTTCTAACTTTTTCAGCTGATAGCCTGTACTGTTTTTCTGCCAAATCACATACAGACGAAAATGTGTAGTAGTAACGAGTCTAGCCTTTGTTGTAACCTGCCACTTTGCAATTTTCGTTAAATCTTCTTTTACCTTTCTTTCGTACTCTTGTTTTACTACTTTGTAACTCTTCTCTTTATTGATTAATCCATTAGAGAATTCAAAAGGCATTTGATGCACCTCATAGACAGTTCCTTCTTCATCTCCTAAAATATTTGATTCTACTAGAAATATATTTTTTAGTTTTAACTGTTCCGTTAATTCTTTTCCGCTTTGATAAAATGGCTTTTTCATCTTCTGCAACAAGATTACCTGAACAATTAATCCAATTAGTAATGGATAAGCTAGTACAAACACCATGTTAATAAACATGTTTACAAGAAGTACTCCAACTAGCGCAAATATCGTAAAGTAAATATAGGTTTCTCTTTGATGAATGATTCTACTGTTCAAGCCAAGATACCTCCATTTTGATATATAGTGAAAGCAACATAAACAAGTGCTCCTAATAAAATAGAACAAGCCCCTGGAAAGCTCTGAATGAGCTGTATTTCTTTCTTTGGTAGTTTTGCACCAAATATAGAAGCAGCATGCTCTAATTGGTCTTTAATAGCTCCTATAAACCCTAAAATCTTAATTAATCGATACACACTGGCAATCCAAAAGAATAGTAAATGGAAAGCTGTTAATGTAATTGCGGTAAGCATAGCCGATTCTTCTACTACATTACTAACATATAAAGCTACCACCACAAGCATTTTCGTATCACCGGGTGAAGAAAATTTAAACGTCTCTAACAATAAACCACATGCTAAGGCCATGACTAGTACAATCGCAATCTCCTTCCCTGTTCTGACTCCATCAAAATACGTGATTCCTATACCCATAATTAAGAATAGTAGATGCCACATATTTTTCGTTTTTCTATATTTCAAATCAGTAAATACATTCAGGATCATATACCCTATTAGTATTCCTATTACATACATGCCCATGTTTTCTCTCTCCTTATTTCATTCATGTTTAGATTGCTTATTAAGGTCCACTTACTAAAGACCAAGTGACCGTTGAAGTATAAGCAGCTTGCCTATTCTTCCCTACATAGGTTGTCCCTGGGTCTAACTGAAGTTGGAATGCATTTTGGCCAAAATCTATTTGATATTCTCCAATCGCTACATCTTTTGGAGCCTGGATAATGGTGTGTGCTGCTCCATTATCAATAGGCGTATTCGGAACCTGTACAGTAGGTTTCCCTGTCTCTGGTCCCTTTGTTTTTGTTACACTCACTTGATTTTTCAAGTATAGAGAACCCTTTGGCAATTGTTTTGATATGTTTGTCTCTGTAAATGGTGATATAGTAACATTCAATCTCCAACCATCCGCTTGATTTCGACTATCATGTATCATGATTTTCCCTAGCGTACCAAATGAATTTTGTTTTTCTTCATTTAATTGGATCGGACTGAATTCCACACTTTTTGGTACAGTGAGCATGTCTACATGCCCTTTTTGTGTGGTAGAAACATGCTTTGTTGCACTTTTATTTCCAGCTTTATCTACTGTTCGGATATGTACATATTGCGGCTTAGAATAATCCGTCGGAAACTGAATGCTAGTCTGATTTGTAAACTGAATACCACTTACATTATCAAGTGATATATCCGGTTTATCATTTACTACATATTCATATCCCTTTACTCCGCTTGTTACAGTTGTAGGAACCTCCTTAGAAAAGTCTGAAGCGCCATTCCTACCAACTCCACGAATTTTATAATGATAGATACTCCCTTCATCTTTCGCGGAATCAAATGTTACTTTTGTTTCCTTTAGCTCTCTATTTTCTATTTGAAAACCTTCAGGTGCAGTTGGGACAGCTTGATCCCTTGCTTCTTTATCTACATAGTCAGAAAGTCTACCTTTATATATTTGCTGATTCCCTCGGTATACTTCTGCTTCTGATGCATATCCCACTTTTAACTCATCTACATATGTTATCCCTTCAGAGTAGGCAAGCATATAAAACGTTACGCCTCGTTGCTCGGTAATATAAAAAGGATTATTTGCCACTTGAGTATTCATACTAAATGTAGACCATCCATTTATGTCTTTATTAGAATCATCCTTTGTGACCGTACGATTATTTGGTAATTGAATAGGTGCTGCCCACTTTCTTGCTTTTAAGCGTTCTCCTTGTTTAATCGGATTCGCAATAGGACTATTTAAAATTAATTTCCCCTGTCCAGAACCATCCTGATAAGGGATTACTTTATCTACCATTGGAGAATCTTGATACACATCTTTATTTATGTCCGAAGTTATATGTTTTCTATCCTTTGGTATGTTGGTGCCTGGTTCTCTTTCCGGAAATAAAGAGATATTACTAACTTCTAATTCTTTCGAACCGGCTGGCACATCTTTTAAAACAGTAGCGTTGTAGTAATCAAACTCTCTCCCCGTTTCCCAACTTCCATCACCATAAAAGCTAATCTTTCCTACTCCTTGTGACTTTGCTTTAAAGGTAGCGGAAATATAAGCATTATTGGGCACATTTAATCGCTTAAAAACAGCAATGGAACTTTCTCTTACTGTATAGGGATATAAGACTCGATTCCCTCCTAATTTTGTATCAAATACTTTGTATCCGCTGGTATCTGCACCATTTGGATAAAAGACTTCTGATTGTAAACTTTGATTCCCATTCCCATAAAATTCTCCCCAACCATTCATTAAATTGACATCTTTAGGGTTATTAAAATCAATTTTCCATAGTACATCTTGATCTAAGATATCAATTGCCCATTCCAATTTGACCTCATTCTCTTTTCCACTTGCAGTGAGAGTTGGAATACCATTCTGCTGTTTTTCTACTTGATCCGCTAATATAGAATTATCTTTTGAATCAAGAAATAGGCATGAAGCACTTAAAAGCATGATTGAAGTGAAAACCTTCCCCCATTTCACCGTTGTCCCCTCCTTTCGTTTTTTATGCTCTCTAAGAGGCTTTCTTTTCCTCTTTCTGCTTGGAATGCTTTTTTCTCCACCATACAAATACAAATATTGAAATGATTACTATAAAAACACCAGCCACTATCATATATGTTTGATTAGAATACGTCGCTAATACCTTTACTGCACCAGTTTGTTCCGCGTACTCTGTCACATTAGAAGCAGTTATCTGGAATTCTTCTGTATATGTTTTGGGTACACCGTTCTCTTTTATTGTGACTTTTAGCATATACTTTCCATCTTTGTACTCTTTCGCTTTCCATGGAATCGCCAATCCTACCTTGGATTTCGGGGCAACATTGAATGCTGGAATATTCCCGTAAAATAGTACGTTATCCTTAGATAAGATTTGATAGGAAACTGATACATCCCTCACAATATTTGCATTTGTATTTTGAATAAGTGCATGTACTTGCGGTTGTGTTGGATATGATTCAATCGCTGTGCCATTTAACTTCAGAGATGAGTTATTAACTGAATTTTCAGTCTTCCCTACATTCAATTGTATCGCTACCGCATATTCGATACGGTTATGTACAGAGAAGTTCAGTCCATCTTTTTCAAGATCCTGTGATTTTGTATCTTGTACTAATTCAAACAATACTCCGCCCAAAAATACTCCATCTTGATTAGGTGTCGTTAGTTGTACCTCTATGGTCTTCGTTTGATTACCCTCTAAAGTAACAGCGGAAGGAGCTTGCACATACTGATCCATATAATAATCTGTATCCATTAACGTACTTTGTGAAACTTCACGGTTTGGCACATACATAATACCTCCGTTTGTAGAGGTGAGAGCATTGGCCACTTTTACATTCACTTTGATTGGAGTATTAGCTTTATTGTGTACATCCATTGTCACTGTTTGGTTCTGTTTCTTATTCACCTGTAAAGTAAAATAGTTTTTGATATCGCCTATCTGATTATTAGGAACATGAATGTTTACATCAAATGGTAGACTATCTTGTTTTTCTTCTGCATAAACAAGCTGAAAAGGTATTAGGGATAAGCTCAAAGTAAACACAATACCTACTAATATACTAATAGAAATTTTATACGCATAACTCTTCATATTGCACCTTCCTTCTATATACAGAAGAGAAGCATATCTATAATATGTATCTCTTCTGCACTATAATTTCTAATCAGGGGCCTGTTACAATGGAATAGGTAAGTTTCGACTCATATGAGGTAGCACCAGCCTTATTCTCTACATATGTACTATGTGGATTTAAGGTTAACGCCATAGACTTATCATTAAAACTCACGTTATACTTTCCCATACCCTCATCTTTTTTCGCACTTAAAATTGTAACCTGATTATCTGTATCTATTATGAAGTTAGCTGTTTTAAACTCCGGATTAGGTGAACTTGTCCCGCCTATTTTCGTAATAGCAGCACCGCCACTATTTAAGACTAGAGATCCTTTTGGAAGTGTTCGATTTGATTTGGTATCTCCACTGACCTTAAATTGATCTGCTTTTACATTAATTCTCCAGCCATTTCCTGAACCAGTTGCATCTGTGACTGTTAGCACACCAGGATTTGCATTTGTCACCTGTGTTTCTCCACTTAGTGTTATCGCATTAAAATTACTAACTGGTGTGACAGCAACATTATGTTCTCCACCCGTAATACTTTGTGTTAATTTCGTCTCAGCTGTTGTTGCTGCACTTGCAGGTGTACCCATTACTGACATACCCAGAGCAATTGTTGCTAAAGTAGGAATCATTACTTTACTGAATCTCATCATAATACCTCCTTATGTTTTAAAAGGAGGGAGCTGTATGAAACATGCCCCCTCTTATTTGCAATCCAAAACTTATTTTTTGTTCCAAGAATCTACATCTGCATTGCTTGATGCTTTTGTGAATCGAGCTAGAATTGTGTCATATCCACCTTGAATGGCTTTCCATACAAATGGTCCAATGACTAGCACAATAATTACCGCTAAAGCGATTAACATACCGTTTTCTGATGATAACTGTGAATCTTCGTTTTTTAACCAATTTTTCATTTTTGCTAACATGTTATTTTTTCTCCTTTATATATCGATTTTAGGAAACTACTAGAATAAGCATTTACCTAATTAAAATTTTATTACTTGTTCCAAGAATCCACATTTGCATTGCTTGATGCTTTTGTGAATCGAGCTAGAATTGTGTCATAT
>NZ_JAKUGJ010000046.1:0-14553 GCF_022663915.1 Bacillus cereus group sp. BfR-BA-01331 | reverse complement strand
CGTCACCCTTTCTCATTAACATAAGAGAATAGTAACGTGCTTTTTAGTTTAAGAATAGTCTAAATCCTTAAGTTGATGGATGTGTGGCGGTACCCCCTTGGTACTACTATCACACAGAATTGCCCCTAGCTCTTGCTAGGGCTTTTTCTATATATCTTATTTACATCAGAAACGTAGGTACGTTATAATAATCTCTTATTACATTCAAAGAGGTGCAAAAAATGAATAAAACCGAATTAACAAAAATGGTAGCAGAAAAAGCAGAACTTACACAAAAAGATGCAGCTGCAGCAACACAAGCTGTATTAGATGCTATAACAAATGCTCTTGCAAATGAAGAGAAAGTACAGATTATTGGTTTTGGTACATTTGAAGTGCGTGAAAGATCTGCACGTACAGGACGTAATCCACAAACAGGTGAAGAAATGCAAATTGCTGCATCTAAAGCACCTGCATTTAAAGCCGGAAAAGAATTAAAAGAAGCAGTGAAATAATTATACATAGTGAAAAAGGATCTGATATTCATATCAGGTCCTTTTTCTTTAGTGACATATTATACTTGCTTATCGTGTCTGTTTAACCAGGCTTTAGAAACTTTTCGTTCTCCAGATACTTCAATCTTAACCTCGCCATCTTCTTTGTATATCCGTTCAATGATTGGTATCGTCACCACTTGTTTTTCTTTTTGTTTTCGAAAATCATCCAAGTTGATAATAGTCATGTTGCACTCTCCTTTAATGATTTCTAAAGAAAAAGGCACCCGTATGAGTGCCCTTCCCCTAACTTGAACCACCATTTACTTTTAAGAAACATCGCTTAACATAAATTATATCATATTTGTTAAATTTTGAAAATAATAATTATTAGTGCTCTATATATTTGAAATAAAGTTGCGATGCTTTGTATTTTTTTCAGTGGGATCTAGTCTCCTCTATAATTCCTCTACTTGTGACCAATCACATTTTAGGCCATTTTCTTTAGCCCAGTTCTCTATCTGTTCTTGTGTCCATCCTTTTCTTGTTCCTAGCTCCACATACGCTTTTGGAAGTGCAGCGAGTATTTTCGTACGATCATTTCGTTTCTTAAGCCATACTGATAATGCTGTAGGATTTCCTGAGAAAACTACTTTGCTGATTTCCCTATTCCCGTAAGCTTTGATTGTCATGCTTAATCTCCTTCTCTATTTCTTCCCATATTTCGTTTATCTTGGTTGTTTGGAAATACCGCAGGAGTGTGCTAGCACATAATCCAAATTCATTGAAACGACGTATTGGAATACGTCCCTCATTCACTCTATATACATGCTTTAATTTTTCTGCTAATCCTTGTTTGGTATAAACTTTGCGAGTACCGTACGTTGAAATAAGTCCTGCTCTTTTATGCAATTCAAGCATACCACCAAAACGTAGAGTAAAGACATCTGCATTATATATATTATGAGATTCATTTAATTGCCTTGATGTCGCTGCTTGTCCTAAACAATTAGAATAATTAACATACATTTGAAGTAATTCTTCATCGGTTTCTTTCACAATCTCGGGTGTCTTATTAATTGGTGTAATACCAGCTGCTATTAACGCATTATTATAATTCTGAAACATGTTTATAAAGATATGACGACTATATCCTAGCTGTTCAAGCTTCTTTTGGGAAGGCACTTCCCCCAATTTTTTATACAATTCTTGTAGTATTTGAATGAGTTCTTCTCTTGTATAGTGAAATCCGCATAATTCGTCTTTAGAAATACCAGATAACAAAAGTATACGATTCCAGCGCATGTTAAAACGAGTTTCATAATATGTTACGGATGGCACTACTTCCTTATTTCTTTCGATCATAAATACATTCTTTTTAGTCGTTCCAAGACGCATTATCTCATCCTTAAGTAACTGTAGTAGCTCTTTATCACTTTGTGTGTAAACAGTCCCGTCAAAAGGCTCATAGCCTAATGAAGTAATGAAATCTCTATACCCCATATGAAGATACCGCTTAATTACTTTGGAGTCTGGCAATGTTTTGTCTGTATTCAAATCATTTGTTGTCGGTATTCTATTATTCTTACGAATCCACATATGAAATATCTCGATAATTGCTTCTGCTGTAAAAGTTCTCTGATTTAGATGTTCAAAACCAGCCGCAGCAAGGGCATTATTCCAACTCCCAAATATTTTTTTAATTGGCGTCTGTTGTTTAATATCTCTTTTGGTTGGAATCTTCCCTAATTTTTTTGCTTTATACTGAATAATCAAGATTAACTCTTCTTTTGTATATTGCATTCGTCACTCACCTATATGAAAGAATATTATCTTCTTTTCCCCACAGCTTCTTTTATTCCTTTTTCGATAGCATTCCATACTTCAATTACATCGTGGTGATCTAACTCTTCTTTTGAAAGACTATTAGCTAAGTAGGTTTCATAAGAACCCTCTGAATTCGTTACATTTTCAAGATAAAAATCTAATTCATTATCATATTCATCTTTGCTTTTGCTATGACTTCCTTCACACATTTCAATTTCTACATATTCCATTGCGATTTCTTCTAAACTTCTCATTCCTATATCCCCCTTAATTATATTCTTATATTTATAATAACAAATACGTAGACAAACGTCTACGTATTTGTTTCCTCAAAAAATTAATTAGGTATCGCTATACATGCGCATCAAGCTCAAGCTAAATTTGATTTTTGCTGAAAAGGAAAAATACACGCTGTAGACATCAAACAGCGTATCGGTTAGGACTAGATTTTTAAACTTGAAGGGAATTAACTGTATATCGTGTATAATTAGACAGTACCCCCTATCTTAATTTTACTATCTTATTTCAAAAGGGTATCTACACAGAACAAAGCTATTTTATTATAAAGGGGACGGAATGCAGATTTTCACTAAAGAATGGGTGAATTAAGATGAGTCAAATGGAAAGAGATTTACAAAAGAAGAGGAAACAAGAAAAACTGGATATGATTTATAATCATGCAGTACAGGGAGAAGGCTATTTCCAGAGTCCATCTTATTACTGGAAAAGCATTGTGGTACAACATTTCAATAGGATACAAAGCAAAGAGATGACTGTTGAACAACTTGTCAATTTTCTTGAAAAAGAGGGAATCAAGTTCTCACAACCTAAAGCGTTGATTCAGTATCCAGTTGTAGAATGTTTGAAATATATTGCAAAAGTAAGTAAAGAAAATTTAGAGCTATGAAAAATATCTAATACCATTACTTTAATAAGGAGTAGAGTCACATACCCATCAAGCTAAGAAAAGCAAATACCCCCAAACAAGAAAATTGACATCTCCAGCTGAAAATGTACATTTTTTTGTTTTGGGAGCGTTATATAATTCTTAGGTTGATGAATCTGTGGTGCTACCCCATCGCTATCAAGCTAAGTTTTTGATATACCCTCTAAATAAAATTTTTCTTTTTCTACAGGTAATTTCTTTGAAAGATCAGGTTGTTTTTTTAGTTAATGAGGTATGTGGTGGTATCTTGCTATTTAGATATGCAATTAGGCATATTTTATTTATTTTAATTTCTTCTATGATAATATATAATCTATATATTTATATTGAATGAATAGTAGGGATGATTAATGAAGAAACAGTCTCAATATATGTATCATTTAATTATTAGCATAATAGCACTTTTAGCTATACTATTTTTGTTTTTTGGAAACTATAAAAGTACTATTTTTAAGTACTCACTTATCTTTGTATGTTTAATTAATATGATAATAAATTTCCTTTCTTATTATAAAAAAAGAAATAATTAGTTCTCCATAAAATTAAAAAAATGCTATTCTTTCTTTAAATCATAGGAAAGGATGGCGCATTTTTTCATTTTAGGGGCATTTCTTTTTATTAGCTTGATAGCGATGGGGTCTCACCAACAAAACGCGAATTTCGTACGCTAAGCAGATTTCGACAAAGAAAAAGCCGATTTCCTGTACGTTAAGGGACCGGCTGTATTGTTGGTTTGGAATAACGTTCGATCAAAATTATGCTGTAAACATTGATTTTATAATAGAAGAAACCCACGCGTTTTGAACAAAGATTAATCAAAATACATGGGTTTGATTTTGCTATGGAATCGGCGATTCATATTCTCTCCTGATGGTGTGCCAAGTTCTAAACTATTTCTGGTTATTCTAGAACTTACGCTTTTACTCTTCCGTATTAAATTTTGCCTGCGCTCTATTGAATAATGAAGCATTCACCTTATTTCGCGATAATTCACGAAATAAATACTTACACCTACTAATAACAGCCCTACGACAAGGCGGTAAGTTACCGGTTCATCTAAAAACACCGTTCCAATGAATACTGCAATGATCGGTACAAGAAACGTGAATGTACCGACTTTGCTTGCCTCTCCCGCATTAATAAGTTTATAGTAAATGATATATGCCAGTGGAATGCCAAAAGTGGAGCCGTATCCGAGTCCAAAAAGGTACCTACCATTCCATTCAATAGCTGACCAGTTTTCAACAATTGTTCCAGTACCTATTAGAATAACTCCACCAATAATACACTGCAAAGACACCATCCAGAAAGCATCTACTTCGTTGCTCACCTTCTTCACATAAACCACACCAAGTGCCCAGCTAAATGCCATAAGCAACCCTAAGACAACACCAATGATCGATACATGAACGATTAATCCGTCCACACTTACAACTACAATTCCAAGAAATCCGATAATCAAACCCATAATTTTAAACGGCGACATGTACTCTCCAAGCCAAATCCAAGCAAACAATCCAAGTAGCACTGGCTGAAAATAGACAAGCACTGAAAACAGTCCTCCTGGCAAATAAATGAGCCCTACTGTCTGTAACCCAAAAAAGAGAATCGTATTAAAGAATGCTGAAATACAATATTTCGACCAATTTTCACGCCATTTGATCCTGTTCCTCATTTTATATATGAGGGCTGCTAGTATAAGACCCCCAATTACTGCACGCATACCTGCAAATAATAACGGGGGCGTATAAGGTACAGCCATTTTATAAATCGGCCAACTTCCACCCCAAAGAAAGACTAACAATAGTAATGCACACGTCGATTTTGTAAAGACCTTCGCCAATTGTCTATCCTCCCTTCAATAGTTGAATAGTAAACTAAGTCTATATTTCGAATTAGGCTTGAACTCTCCCCCCACCAATAGATTCTAGCCTATGTTAAGGGAAGATATCTGCACCCTTTTATTTATCCTTATCCATATCGGAAAAATTATCTTACTTCAGAACCCCTCTTTGTCCATTCTCCAACAAATTCAGCCTCATTATAAGAATAGAAGTTTTTTAGAATCTCCTCACGATTATCAGAGAACAGCTGGTCTGCCACAGCTGAAACTAATCTAGGTATCCCATATCTCATTCCCGGAAGCGAAGAGGCTGAGATACCACAGCTAACTACAGCTGAATAGTTAAAAGCAAAAAGCCCATGAAGAAGCTTTGTATCCTTTTTGTCTCGGCATGTGAAAGTAAAGCCAGGGCCAAGGTAAGGATACGCATCAAGCTTACGGTTGGCGATCTCAGCAGGTGCATTATAATAGTCATCCCAACGTGCAATATGGCGTTCGAAAAGCTTTAGCTCTGGACGTAAAGAATGATCAGTCACAAGACCAGTTGAAATGATTAGAAAATCAAAAGTAAAATTACCTTGTGGAGTAGTGACAACAGCCTTCTCAGCTTCATGCTGTACGTCAAGCCATGGAGCATCTAAGTGTAATTTAAAGCCGGGATGTGAAGCTGCACGTTCAAATGTGTCATTTGTAGGAGGTTGATGCTTAAAGTAATGGGCCATAACGGAATATTTATCAGCATCAGATAGAACATTAAAACGTTCAATTAGACCTGACACCCCCATTTGTCGCATTGGGTTAATGCGTGGCATCTCTGTGCGGCGAACAAACACTTGAGCCGAACCCACACCTTCAGATAATGCAAAATTGGCATTATCAAAAGCTGAGGCCCCACTGCCTAAAATTGCCACCTTCTTGTCTTTAAGGGCCTCAAAGTCAATGTCTTCTGAGGTGTGTGCATAGAGGTGACGAGGTAATGTTTCGGAAATCATAGATGGTACGTGCCATTCCCCTCCGCCTTGAATACCAGTGGCTAAGATAACCTTGCGGGCCAGTAATGTATTAGAAGATGCTCCTGCTCCTTCAATATGCAGTCGATAAACATCTTCCCCTGCAGGCTCAATAAGCTTCATCTTTACCTCATTAACAACAGGTAAATTAAGAACCTTTCGATACCAACGTAGATAGTTCATCCAATCGTTCCGCGGAATCTTATCGATGTCCTCCCAACTTTTTGGTCCAAATTGCGCTTCCCACCAGGAGCGAAAAGTCAGAGAAGGCACTCCAAGATCAATGGATATCAAATGTTTAGGCGTACGCAATGTCATCATACGAGCGTAAGTTACCCATGGCCCTTCATATCCTTCAACGTTTTCGTCGATGATAAGGATATTAGATATTCTTTCACGCAAAAGCCCAAAGGCCACACCTAAGCCACACTGGCCGCCTCCTATAATCACTGTATCGTAGACATGCCCCTCAGGATGGTGGGTTGGGCATACCCAGTCCTCTCCCCCAAATGCAAGATAAGAAAGATCCCTTTTTACTTGTTCATTTAAAGCTTCTAAACTCATAATTTTTCATTCCCTTCAATATATGACTTATTAACTTCTGAACTAATCGTTAAGTTATTCTTTACTTTATCTGAATGGCGGCTTTTTCTTACACCGTCTTATGAGCAGCATTGATCGATTTCAACAATTTTATTAAGATTTTCTGAAATCATCGACATTTCCTCACCTCTATAATTTTACAATACTATACCCCTCTATGGTATGTAAAGGACTTTTAATAAAAAGTTTAAAAATAGGTGTTTGACGAAGAATTTTTTTTACTTAGAATTTCCCCTTGACTGAAGTGCATCCTTATATTGTGGAAAGCATATCCCGTTTAGGGATAGTACCACATCGCCATCAAGCTAAGCTCATACAACGTCAATTATAGTAAAGGTTGTTTCTTTTTTCTAAAGGCTACGTATAGGAAATTTAAAGATTTGCATACGAAATAAACCCTAACGGGTTTCATTTTTTTGATTTAAGCCGCTTGATTATCAGACATAGTACAATTGTAAACGACACCTAATATATCAAAGACTGTTTTCTTCTCATACCTATGAGATTTTCTCCCATTTTGCTGTAGGAGATTGAACAGGCGAATGAGGATCTTTGATAGCTCTTGGGTGTCTTTCTGTATAGCTTGGAAAAGAAAAAAAAAGTAATCTTTAATCATATATAGTGCCTTATATTCACTCAGTTCTCGTTTCTTTTTCATAAGAAGTAATTGCCGCATTTGAAACATGGTAGAAGAACAGAGTAGAATGGCAAGCAGTTGCCCATACAAATGGCATTCCAATCGTTCTCGTTTTATCTTTTTGCAATGATGAATACGAAAGAATGATTTCCACGTTTTAAATAAAATCTCGATTTGCCAACGTAAAGAATACCAATCATGTACTTGTCCCATCGGGACAATATCTATAGGGGTATTTGTCATGTATACATTGATACCGCTAAGTCGTTTGCTACGAGCAGAATACTTCATTCCTTTCTTTTTTTCTCTTGCATTTTGGGCTTGTAATCGTTTTTGTTGTTGTTCTTTTGTTAGTCGATGAACAATCACACGCGTTGGGACTTTATCAATCATTCCTACATAAGCGCTGGATATTTCACATGTTTGTCCTGGTTGAAGAGAGTTCATTAAAACCTCCATATCTATCTGGATATACTCTGTACCTTTTTTGATTCTGCCATCTTGAAAATAATCAGGATTAGGGTTTTTTTGATAAATACGTGTATTCGATTTGATACGTGAGATATAATAAGCCTTTTTATCTTGTATATGCTGAAGATCTTTCAAATGAAAATAACCTAAATCTCGGATACATAAATCATTCGGTGTTACAGTTGGGACACACAGGGAACCGTAGGTTCGATCATGTTGTTTACCTGGACCGGTATGAATATGCAGGAACTGTCCACTTAATAAATCATATTCAAGCTGAATCTTTACTCCCGCTGTATGGCTGCATCCTCCTGCACCTGGATAAACGAATGAAAAGGAATCTGGAAGTTGAAATGCAGTTGAATCTAAAATACGAATACGCTTAAAAACAGAAGTATATGGAGAAGAAATCTGTATAGATGAGGTCAATTTTCGGCTTAGTAGTTCAGCTAGTATGTGTTGTAAAAATTGGACGGCTGCTTGATTAAATCGTTGGTTCAGTCCCTCGGGACTAATGAGCACTTCTGTCGAAGCTTCTAAACAGCTAGATAACTGAGTTAAAGACGTCGTAGCGATATTTTGGTTCATCCATACACATAAAGCGACTAAATCTTTTGCTTGGTACTTACTGGTTCGTTGTACGAAACCAACATCTCTAGCAAGATTCCGTAAGGTATTTGGAGATAAAAAACGTTGAATCTCTTGAGCAAATAGTTGTAATTCATCAGACACAGAAACAGACATAAAAAACGCCATCCTTTCCTATGATTCTACAGAAAGAATAGCGTATTTTTTCTTTTTATGGGTACATTTTTTTAGCTCGATGTCGATGTGATATTACCTCAAATATAATTATTTTATTTGAAGGTCTCTTTTAAATTTTTATCAAATCTTTTCATAGGTTGGTATACAAGGACGTGTAGTGATAAACCTATCACTGCAGTAATATTTAAAATAATACTTATAATCATTAAAGACCATTCTATAACTGGAGAAAAGTATCCGTTCGTGCTTAATATAGAAGAACTTACACCTAGTATTAAAATCACTATTAGTAAAGGTAAGTTTTTAACCAATTTGAATCCCCCCTTTAAGTATAATATCTTTATATCATTATATCACATACTAGATTATGTAATTAATATAAGATAGTTATCTATGAGAATTTAACATATTTTCTCTTTTTGGGGGTGACCTACTTCTTTAGCTTGATAGCGATGTGGTACTATCCCATCGCCATCAAGTTAAGAAAAGCAAATACCCCAAAACGAAAAAATGAGTTTTTTGTTACAAGTTAGTACAAAATTTCGTTCTGGGGGTACTATAAAATTTTAGCTTGATGGGCATGTGGTGCTACACCCTTTAATACTATTTAGCAGTTAAATCATAGTATAAATATAAAAATAAGGAAACTGGTGATTTTGGCAATTGAGATTTAAGGTAGAATTATATATATAAGAATCTATATATGCAGAATTGCATTTAAAATCTTCTATATTGATGTTATACTAAGATTAATCGAGAAGCATCTAATTAATTATGATTAATCACTACATTTTCTTAAATAGCATGTCAACGTATAAAAAGACACTTTAAGTAGTGTCTTTTTATACGTTTTGACCCCTAATACTAGGGTAGAACTAACACATAGTTATAAACTGTATAGAATCCCCTATTGTATGTTGTTTGCTTTTTTTATTATTATTCTGGTACGTGAAATTATGATGATTTTGTTTGTTTTTTTGTCACTTGTAAAAATTAATATAGCATTCTATATGGATTATATGGTAATATATAAGTAGAAAATTTGTTACCATTGTTTATACTCTATTGTACGTAGCGTGAAGGACAAACCTTACGCCCAGTTAACTCGGGCGAGGTTTGTCCTTTTTTTTATTTTAAGGAGGAATTTACTATGAAAAAAATGTATAAAATCGGAGCAGTTGTAACCACCCTATTCGTTGTTTGTATCACGATCTTCACTTTAACAAAAAATGAATCCGTCAAAACAGAAACTGTAACACCAGAAAAAGCAATTGTATCTGCTGTAGATGCAGAAAGAGCACCAAAAAATATAAAAGATATTTCAAAAGAAGAATTAAAGCAAAAAATAGAGTCTCAGGACGAGTTCATTGCCTATTACTATCAACCAGCGTGTCAATATTGTAAAAAAGCTGCCCCAGATATCAATAGCATGTCGCAGAAACATGATAGAACCATTTACCGTATTGATATCTCTACACCAGAAAATCAAAGTGCATTCCAAGATTTTAATATTCCTGGTACTCCTGTAGTTGTGGCTTATAACAAAGGACAAGAGGCTGAACGCCTTGAAGGAGCAGTGTCAGCTGCGACATACGATGGATTCTTTGCAAGACGTAATTCGAGCGCTAGCTAATATAGTGCTCGTTTTTCTTTTTTGAGAAAGGAGAATTTAGATGCAACAAAAAGTTCGTATTCATTCGTTAGACATGATAAGAGGTATAGCCATACTATGTATCTTATTTGCTAATCTACCTACTATGACAGGACTAGATTCCTTTAATCAAGCAGGTTACTCCGGTATAGATAAAGTAGTTCGTTTTCTAGTAGATTTACTGATATCATCAAAGTTTTATACCATTTTTGCATTCTTATTCGGCGTGGGATTTTATATCTTTATGAGAAATACAGAAAAAAAGGGGTATCCCATATATAAACTATTTAGTCGTAGGTTATGTATTCTATTACTATTTGGTGTAATTCACTTTATCTTTCTGTGGTATGGAGATATTTTACATGCATATGCTATAGCAGGTTTTGTTCTATTGTTCTTTTATAAGCGATTTACAAAACTGATTTTTATAGTCGGCTGCATCTCTCTACTTGTTAGTTATGCACTACATGCTATTTTATTTATACAAGCAGGTTCTTCTATTTCTGCAGTACCAAATTACTATCAATATATGTTTACAGGCAACACTACCAATCACACGGTAAATCTATTTACACATTATTCACATCAAGTAAAAGCTCGTCTGTTCTTTCTAATGACCCAGGAATTCCAACAACTACTAATAGGAATACCGGAATATATAGGCTTATTTTTAATCGGTTTATGGGCTGGTAAGAAAGATATTTTTAAAAGGGTACCGGAATTAATAAAGGAAATTAGATTTTTACAGTGGAGTTCGTTATGCATTTCATGTTTTCTCTCTTATCCTATTATCTACTATTTTATAAAAACGGATGTCTATTACTCTCAGGATATACAACTATGGATTCTATTTGGAGGGAAAATGCTAGCTATATTCTATATTTGTACTCTACTTAGAATTTGTGAGAACAAAAAATATATAGAGTGGCTGCACCCTTTTATGAACGTAGGCAAGTATGCTTTAACGAATTACATTAGCCAAAGTATACTAACTCTTGGCATTCTTTCATTGTACTTTAAAGATGTCTCACACGTATATTACTGGCAACTATGTATCTTTGGGCTTTTGATTATCTTTGTACAAATTATATTCAGCAATATTTGGAGTAAATATTTCCGCTATGGTCCTATTGAGTGGGTATGGAGAAAAGGAATTTACAAGAAATAGCCTATTTTTCACCAGTTACCTGCAATTAGGGTATCTTTGCCCATCCCCCGAAAAGGGGTATTAATACAGAATATCCCAAATATCATTTGGATTACCCTTAAAAATATATGTTTCAAATCTTCTACAACTGTATCGACATGTATCAAATATAAATAAGTTGTATTTTTGAAATGAAAAACTCTACATTTTTAGCTGTTTCACAAAGTACATTTTTTGACATAAAGTTTAAATTTCTTATGGATTAGGCTTATCCCCCTTTTTCGGTGGATGGGCATAAACAACCAAAGAAAATTTATTATGAGGACGTGTTATTAAAAAAGGGGGGGGTTACAAATGTGGAGAAATATAGAAAAACATCGAAAGTGATTGCGCTTTGGGTTAACATGGTATTAAGGTAACTTTCCTAAGTAAGTATTTAAGGGGTGAATAATTTGAGTTTGACATATAAGAGACCGTTAATGTTTATTGTCCTACTGTATATTGTATTAATAGCTTTTAACTATGCAAATCATAATCAATTTAATTGGTTTGAAAACCTTATAAAAACACTATTTATAGTAGGTTTTTTTGAAATTATAATGTGGTTATTTTCTTCAAAAAAAACAACCTCTAGAAAATAAGAGGTTGTTTTTTATCAATCACCAAGTTTTTCCAGTCCATCCTTCTTCTTCATATATACATGTACCTAGATACCAAGCAAGTTGACCAGCTAAACTAACTAAATTACCTTTGACGCCTAATCTAATCATTTTTCTAGCTGCTAATTCATATTCTTTGTTAGTAATATTAGCAATAATAGAACCTAAAAAACCTACTGATAGAAATTCTACATAATTTGCTATAAGTTTTCTTTCTATACAGTTATCTACAGCTTCTGTTTCTTGTTTGAATGGATCCTCATAGCCAGGCGGTGTATTTACACGTTGGATTTCTTGTCTCAATTGTTCTAATTCTTCAGTTTTACCATATTTGTTTTCTATCATATCAATATCAATATCTACAACTCTTCCGTGTTTATCTTTAACTGCAGCTTCTTCAACAACAAATTTCAATTGTGCAGCTACTTCTTGTACTAATTTTTCTTCTTCACTATTAATCTCTTGAGCTTTGGAGATTCCAGCGAAAGAAGTTGTAAACAAAGCGAGTACGAGAGCCATTGATACAATATTTCTTAATATAGCCTTCATTTTTAATCCCATCCCTTTTTCCTTATTTATGCTTTTTTACCGGTATTTTCTAGCACATTTCTATCTTAATACATAAGTCTATAAAAATATATACCCTTCAGAAATCGGAAAAATGATGGAATTCAACGATTACTCCCTTTAAAACCGCAGTTTCAAGATAATCGCAATTTAGTTATTTGAATATTCTGCGTTTTATTTATCAATTTAATTGTGGATACAAATATAATGTTAGATGGTAGATTAACTGTCTTTAAGAGCACAATTTGGGAGGGCTGATTAAAGTTTTATTGTTATCTAATTGTATGAAATTCGTAAAATGTCTGGTGCTATCTCTTATAAAAAGTGGGTACAATGACATTTTCTTAATCCCCCGAAAAGGGGGA
This sequence comes from Bacillus cereus group sp. BfR-BA-01331, assembly GCF_022663915.1. Classification (NCBI taxonomy): domain Bacteria; kingdom Bacillati; phylum Bacillota; class Bacilli; order Caryophanales; family Bacillaceae; genus Bacillus; species Bacillus cereus group sp. BfR-BA-01331. The sequence continues at coordinate 1,589 of NZ_JAKUGJ010000046.1, read as the reverse complement.
TGGGCAAAAACACCCAATTAACTGAAAAAAATGATGAAATATCATATGAAAAATTAAAGATATATTTGTGGTTTAAAATGAAAGTGGTTCAAGTCAGAGGAAAGCACCTAAAGATCAAAAAAATAAAAATTACAAAAAGAGGATGCTATACCTTTTATTGAGTATAGCATCCTCTTTTAAAACATCCTATTTCAATGTCATATGTGCAAGCACCACATTTATATCTACCGAATTTACTTTCTCCTTACCTACACATTTTTATCAAGAAATCTGAAGTATGACAACAATTAAGTTCATACTAGCATGAACAACAAATGATACTAGTAACCTATTAGTACGCACATATACTACAGCAAGTACAAGTCCAATTAGAAAGTATCCAAATATAAAGGGAAAGTCAAAATGCATAATAGAAAAGAAAAATGAGCTTATTAATATACTCCAGGTTTCTTTAAATTTTCGAGTTAATATGTTTATGGCCGCATAACGAAAAACAAATTCTTCTACTAATGGTGCAAGTAGAACAATTGAAATAAGTGCTACAGGGGATATTGCTGCAGCAGCGACTGTACTCGACGTATTTGCTGATTGCGTAGTTAACTGAAATACACTCTTATTTAACACACTACCAACCATCTGCGCAAGAAATACTAATATGATCCCAACTAAAATCCATATGAATGAATTTCTTGATAATTTAATCGATAACTTTGGATCATATATTAATTCTTTACTATATATAAGAAAAATTATTATTAACGTGAGAAAAAATCCAATTAGTTCCCAATGTACAAGAAGTTGTTGGATTGCTTGCTGTTGGTTTCCCTGAATATCATACCAGCCTGTCTTCGCTAGCAATTGTATACCTATAATTCCCACAAATTGAGTCATGATAAAATAAATGAGAATGACGTAACCTGATTTGTATATATTACTATTATTCATATTATTATATTCATCCTTTACCATTTTCTCTAAAATAACGTTTTTGTTTAGCTCCATTACACCCTAGATGTATAGAAAACTATGTTATTGTGATTCTCATGTAGTGTCACATACGACTTTTTCTCTGTTTATGGGGCTCTTACCTAGTAGTAAGGGCCTTTTTTTATTCAAATAACTATTGTGTTTTAAGTCTTACAAACTTATTTAAGTAATTTGCCCATATACTTTTATAGGTGTTGTTATTAGCGTCATGGAGTGCATTGGTCACGCGCTCCTATTTTTTATGCAAAATAAAGCTTTTATATGAAAATCGTGCACAGTTTTGACACATCAACCATCACAATTACTTGAAAATTCGTGATAATATTAATTTGTTGAATTCGCCAAGTTTCGACATTATACAACAACAATATCTCTCCTAAAAAGTCCCTGTCCCCGCAGGGATTTTCTCTTTTATTTATTACTTTTTGTTATACTGAATCCCCATCCTGAATGAAATTCAAATTATATATTATTAAAACCTACCAAAATATCATCTGTATATAAAAATTTCATGATTTATGAACCGAAATATTCTTTTCCTACTAATCTCACGCTGCCTGCAGGTGTTTTAAACCTATTTCTAACGCACCCGTTCCACCAAA
>NZ_JAKUGJ010000045.1:0-14894 GCF_022663915.1 Bacillus cereus group sp. BfR-BA-01331 | reverse complement strand
CAAACTCTCCAATAAAGTTAGTTTGTCTAGCATCTAAAAATAAAAATTGACGTTTCACGTTGTTTGTTTCGTTTAGTTTTCAAAGTTCAACGCCGCGTTTCAGCGACTTTTATAATTTAACATTTTGACTTGAATCTGTCAACAACTTTTTTCTTTCGTTCCTGACGACGCTTATTAATTTATCATATTACTAATCGGTAAGTCAACGCTTTTTTTAAAAATGCCAAAATAAATTTATCTTGGCATTATATATAGCTTAATAATCACTAATGCAGCAACACCTGGCACCCCTAATAAACTTGATACTGTAGCTGTGCCCATGTTAATTGGAATATGAAAATCGAAATATGTCCCTGCAACATTCACAATAAATAGTAACGCTATACCTAAAGTGACATGAAAGAGTGCTTTCCCTATAAAACGTATTGGTTTAGCAGAAACACCAAAAACAAGAAAAATAAAAACCAAAGCAAGAATGCCAACAATAATAATTGTAGAATTCATTTTTTCCTCCTTATGAATGACCTATACATATCCATTTGTATGGGACAAGACAAGAAAAAAGAACATCTATAACATAACTCCTACCACTTCGTCTTTATAACCTTTAATCAATAATATTTCTTCTAAGCACTAACAATTAGATACAACTAATTCCATTCTCACTTTTTCTTTCTCCTCTTTATATCCCAAAAATAAAGTAGCCCTGTTACTCACAAATAAATCGATAAAAAGCAAAAGGTCCCGCTTTAAAAAGCAGGACCTTTTACCATTGTTCCATTTTCACAGGACGACGTTTTGCTTCTTTTAACAAGAAAAAATATTTCGCCTCTGCTATTTTTAAAGAACAAAGTACATCTTGGGACGGCTCAACACTTTGTTCAACCAGTCTCTTCTGACGTAGCCATTCATTCTTTACCTTTTCTAATAATACAATTAACTTATCGTCATACTCTTTACGCAACTTACCCTTTTTTTGAAAAAACATTTTCCCTTCTCCTCTTATATCTCTCTACGGCCTTCTAAAGCTTTCGATAGTGTTACTTCATCTGCATATTCTAAATCTCCACCAACTGGCAGACCATGTGCAATACGAGTTACTTTAATTCCTGTTGGCTTTAAGAGGCGGGATATGTACATCGCTGTGGCTTCCCCTTCAATATTAGGGTTTGTTGCTAATATCACTTCTTGTACTGTTTCATCTTGCAGTCTCTTTAATAACTGCGGGATATTAATATCCTCTGGTCCAATTCCCTCCATTGGAGAAATGGCACCACGCAAAACATGATATACACCTTGGTATTCTTTCATTTTTTCCATCGCAATTACATCTTTCGGCTCTTGTACTACACAAACAACCGATTGATCCCTATGCGAATCGTCACAAATATAACAAGGATCGCGGTCAGTGATATGTCCGCACACAGAACAATACGCTAAATCTCGCTTTGCATTCACAAGTGCTTTCGCAAAACCTAGTACATCATCCTCTTTCATATCTAACACGAAGAATGCCAATCGAACCGCTGTTTTCGGTCCGATTCCTGGCAACTTCATAAAACTATCGATTAATTTTGATATCGGTTCTGGATAATGCATATATCAATATCCTCCTAGAACATTCCACCTGGTAAGTTCATGCCTTTTGTAAATTTGCCCATTGTAGAGTTTGAAAGTTCATCAACCTTTTTAAGTGCATCATTCGTTGCAGCTAATACTAAGTCTTGTAACATCTCGATATCTTCTGGATCTACAACTTCTTCTTTAATTTTCACTTCAAGAACTTGCTTATGACCATTTGCAATAACAGTAACCATTCCGCCGCCAGCTGTACCTTCAACTGTTTTTTCGCCAAGCTCTTCTTGCGCCTTCGCCATGTCTTTTTGCATCTTTTGCATTTGTTTCATCATATTATTCATATTTCCCATTCCGCCACGCATCATAATTAATTCCTCCTCATTATTATTACTCTTTTATTTCAATAAGTTCTTGCCCTACTAATTTTACAGCCTCTTCTATAAGAGGATCTTCTTTTTGTTCTGGGCTTTCTTCAGAATCCCCACCTTCGCGTTGTAAAAAGTCTTCACGAATTTTACCCCATTCACTTTTTGGGATAGCAATCATATTTAACCTTTTACTTAACAATTCAAAAAGAGTTTGTTCCAATGTATCCATCGCTTCTCGATTTTCACTAGCCATTTTGCAATGAATCTCATATTGAAATGCTAACACATAGGTATCATCCGAAGCCGCAACTGGTTCACTATTTTCTAATAAAACAGCAAATGCTACTTTGTTATGTGACTTGAGCCTTCCTAATAATTCGCCCCATACAGCTTTTAACTGTTCTAAATCTTGACGCTTCGCTTGCTTTAACACTTCATTCACACGTCCAACAGGAATTTTCATACTTCCTGTTCGTACCGGTTTTGGTGTTGCCCGCGTCTCTCTTACTTCCTGCTGCACACCAGCTGGCACGCCATTCTTTTTAACTTGCTCTAACTCTTTCTCCAGCTGCTGCATCCTATTCATAATCGCTTGTAAACGATCTGCGCCGTTTGCTTGCATCATAAATTGCTGACACAGTTGCACCATAACAACTTCCAAGAATATTCTTGGATGGTTTGTCCACTTCATCTCCTGTTGTCCCTTACTAAGGGTATGAATAATTTCATAGATTACTTCCGGTTGCATTTCTTCACTTAACGTACGGAATTGATCATCTACAATTACCCGTTCCAACATATGTTCTAATTGTGGTGAAGTTTGATATAAAAGCATATCACGATAGTAGTAAATGAAATCCTCCATAAAGCGAACTGGATCTTTCCCTTTACTCATCATCTCATCTATAATACGTAACGCTCTTGATACATCATTTTCACGTATACATTCTACCAGGTCACCCAAATATCGCTGAGATACAGATCCCGTTACAGCTAAAACATCTTCACTCGTCACCGTCTCATCACTATAAGAAATAGCTTGATCAATAAGACTGAGCGCATCACGCATACCACCTTCGGCGGCACGCGCTACGATTTGTAACGCTTCATCTTCTACTTGCGTACCTTCATTTGTCACGACCGTCGATAATCTCTCAACGATATCATTTACTGATATCTTTCGAAACTCAAAACGCTGACAACGCGAAATAATTGTAGCTGGAATTTTATGCGGTTCTGTTGTCGCCAGAATAAAAATAACATGTCCTGGCGGCTCTTCTAAAGTTTTCAAAAGCGCATTAAAGGCACCCATAGAAAGCATGTGAACTTCATCAATAATGTATACTTTATATCCTACAGCACTTGGAGCATATTTTACTTTATCTCTTATATCTCGAATTTCATCTACACCGTTATTTGAAGCCGCATCAATTTCTAATACATCTGAAATAGACCCTTGTGTAATTCCTAAACAAGAAGGACATTCATTACAAGGTTCAGCTACCGGGGCGTGTTCACAGTTAATTGCCTTTGCAAATACTTTTGCAATTGTCGTTTTCCCTGTTCCCCTCGGACCCGAAAACAAATAAGCATGTGAAGCTTTCTCTTGAAGAAGGGCATTTTGCAACGTTTTTGTCACGTGCTTTTGACCGACTACATCTTCGAATTTTTGCGGTCTCCATGTTCGGTATAACGCTTGGTATGACACGAAAATACGGCCTCCCTCAAAGATTATTATCTTATTTATTATAACCCATTCTGTTTATAGATTCCAAAAGTTATTTTCCATACAAAAAACTCACCTTTATATAAAGGTGAGTTTTGTATACATATATAACTGCCGTGCACCTTCTGTCGATTACGTACCATAAGCGTTACTCAAGCAGTTAGCTCGGTTCAGGCACTCCTGCGGCACACGAGAAAACCCGCTTATTGCTGCTTCCTTCCGGACCTGACAAGGTTCACGGGGTCCCGTTGCGCAGGACCCAAACGTCAACACCACTTACTTAAGGCAGACCTTACAGCAGCATAACCTCGAGAAGGGATTCAGCCTCGCTAGAGCGGATTGCGAGTATAGGGCACCGCTACCTCCCCGCTTAGCACGGCAAAGTTAAAACCAATATTCGGTTGCCTTGGATAAGGCATTATCAGTATAACTTGTTTTTTTACAAAATGCAAATACGTTAGTTACCATTACTTTTCTCTAGTTTTTTCACTTCTTTTCTTTTCTTACGAAGCTCCCTAAAAAAAATCGTTAACAACGTACCACATTCCTCTTCAAGTACACCAGCCACTACTTCACACTGATGATTAAAACGCTCATCAGTTAAAAGATTCATCAACGTACCTGCACATCCACCTTTCGGATCGCTCGCACCATATACAACCCGTTTTATACGCGATAAAACAATTCCCCCTGCACACATTGGGCAAGGTTCTAATGTTACATATAACGTTGCATCTTCTAAACGCCATGTCCCTAATTCTTTGCAAGCTTCATCAATAGCTAAGAGCTCGGCGTGAGCTATTGATCTCTGTTCAGTTTCTCTTAAGTTATGTGCGACACTAATCACTTCACCATCTAGCACAATTACAGCACCAATTGGTACCTCTTGTATCGCCTCCGCCTTCTTCGCTTCCTCTATTGCTAACTGCATAAAATATATATCTCGCTCCATAATATAGTCCTTTCACCAAAAATAAAATACACTTTTTCATTTCTTGCAGGTGGGATAACTTTTACAAATTCAATCCAACCTAAAGAAGAAAGAGAGGGAATTACATATGAAAAATACTGCCTTACTCATTATCGATATGATTAATGATTTTCAATTCTCCCACGGATCCATCCTGGCACAGAAATGTGAAATTATAAAGAACCCCATTTTACAATTAAAGGACACCATGAAATCATTGGGCTATCCAATAATTTATGTCAATGATCACTATCAACTTTGGAGATCTGATATTGATCAACTTATCACTCATTGTACAAATGAGTATAGTAAAAATATTATCGAGGCCATTGCTCCGCATACTGACGATTATATTTTTATTAAACCACATTACTCTGCTTTTTATGAAACACCTTTGAATTCTTTATTAGGTTATTTAAAAATCGAAAATCTCATTTTAACAGGAATTGCCGGGAACATATGCATCCTTTTTACAGCTAATGATGCCCATATGAGAAATTATACACTTTATGTACCACGGGATTGCATCGCTTCTAATAACGAGCAAGATAATGAACATGCTTTAAAAATAATGGAAGCCACATTAAAGGCAAATATTGTACCGTCATCCCAAATAAAATTTAATTAATACATATCTATTTTCTAACTTTTTATATCAAATTAGTCCGCTCGCTCTCCTCTTGTGCTACAATAATTCTGTTTTGTGTTTTTAGTAGTCACGGTAAATCACTGATTGAAAGGAGGAAACAGCGTGACCGGAGTACCATTTATCACGGTTGAAGGACCAATTGGTGTTGGAAAAACTTCACTTGCGAAGGAACTTTCAACTCACATGCAACTCCACTTACTAAAAGAGATTGTTGATGAAAATCCTTTTTTAGGAAAATTCTACGAAGACATCGACGAATGGAGTTTTCAAACAGAGATGTTCTTTCTTTGTAATAGATACAAACAACTAGAGGATATTAACATAAAGTATTTGAATCAAAGAAAGCCTGTAGTAGCAGATTATCATATATTTAAAAATTTAATTTTTGCATCCCGTACATTAAAAGATTCTCAATATGATAAATACATGCAAATTTATCGCATTCTTACGCAAGATATGCCTGTACCAAATGTCATCGTTTATTTAACAGCAAGCCTAGAAACATTACAAAAACGAATTGCCATGCGCGGAAGAGAATTCGAAAAAAATATGGATCCAAATTACTTGCTACAGCTTACAAAAGATTACGAAACAGCAATGGATGCTTTCAAAAAGGACCATCCAGATATTCCGGTATTAAAATTTAATGGAGACGATATGGATTTTGTAAGAAATCCTGATGATTTAAATGTCATCTTATCAGCTCTTCAAAATACTCTCTTGAAGGAGTCGAAATAACAATGAATTTAAGGCAAAAATATGATATACCAAATGATGCAGTTATCACTATTGCTGGAACAGTAGGTGTCGGTAAATCAACTATGACAACTGCATTGGCTAACGCTTTAGGTTATCGTACATCTTTTGAAAAAGTAGATTCCAACCCATATTTGGACAAGTTCTATGCTGATTTCACACGCTGGAGCTTTCACTTACAAGTTTACTTTTTAGCAGAACGATTTAAAGAACAAAAAAGAATTTTCGAATATGGTGGCGGTTTTGTTCAAGACCGTTCTATCTATGAGGACACTGGTATTTTCGCAAAAATGCATTACGAAAAGGGTACAATGACTGAAACTGATTATGAAACATACAAAGGTTTATTTGATGCTATGGTCATGACTCCTTACTTCCCTCACCCAGACTTATTAATTTACCTAGAAGGTTCTTTTGATGATATTGTCGATCGTATTCAAGAGCGAGGACGTCCCATGGAGCAGCAAACACCAATTGAATATTGGAAAGAGATGCATGGACGTTACGATAACTGGATTAATAACTTTAATTCATGCCCTGTTTTACGATTAAACATTAATGAATACGATATTTTAAAAGATGGCGATTCAATCGAACCAATCATTAAAAAAATTGGACATTTTTTAAAACAAACACGTAAACTTGTAAAATAAAAAACCCGTGCATATGCACGGGTTTTCCTATGAAATTACTTTTTCTTTTTTGTCGGAGCAATAATTTCACTCTCTGGCTTTCCAGCATTAATACGCTGACGAACAGTACTCGTACTAATATCATATGTTTCAGCAATCTCTTTAACAGTCAATTCTTTCCCATTAATTACTGCTGTTAGTAATTTCCCTGTACGTTTTGGAGTTACTTCTTTTTGCACAGCTGGTTTTTCAGCTTCTTTTGGTACCTCTACTTTTTTTGCAACCTGTTTTACATCACAAGTGCAACCACAAAGTTTACGGAATGTATCATCACTTATAATGCGCGACACATTTGCACCACTGTTTAAAATTCTATTGTTCTTACAGACAGGACATTGTACATAATATAAAGTTTTTCCATCTAAAGGAAATGTTTGTATAATAAGATCCATGTTAACTCCTTTCATATCTATGAAGATAATCATCGGAATATGAGTGTGTAATAAGGACACTATATCCTTACATCATACTTTATGATTGGTTTTAAAATAAAAACTCGTTACGTGTTGGTAACGAGTTCTCCAATCTCCACTTATATGCGCTGTTGTCAATTATATCTGGAGGAGGTAGAGGGATTCGAACCCCCGCGCGACTCTCGCCGCCTGTCGGTTTTCAAGACCGATCCCTTCAGCCAGACTTGGGTATACCTCCATATTGACATCAAATATAATATCAAAAGAAAAACAGTTAGTCAACCCTACTATAATAAATTATGAGGAAAGGAAAATTTTACTTCCCCTCTCCTTTATGACACTGCTGACAACGTCCATAATTACCAATCACTCATACCGATGAATGTTTTAACTTATTTAATAACTGTTTTTCCTCCCATATAAGGGCGAAGAACTTCTGGAATTATAATTGTACCATCTTCTTGTTGGTAGTTCTCTAAAATAGCTGCCACTGTACGTCCAATTGCAAGACCAGATCCATTTAGTGTATGAACATGTTCCGGTTTGCCATTTGGCTCACGACGGAAACGGATATTCGCGCGTCTCGCTTGGAATGCCTCAAAATTACTACAAGAAGAAATTTCACGATATGTACCATAGCTTGGAATCCATACTTCAATATCGTATTTCTTCGCTGCTGTAAATCCTAAATCTCCTGTACACATGCTCATAACGCGATATGGCAACTCTAATAATTGTAACACGCGCTCTGCATCATTTGTTAATTTTTCTAACTCTTCGTAAGAATCTTCTGGTTTCACGAACTTAACAAGTTCAACTTTATTAAATTGGTGTTGGCGAATTAAACCACGTGTATCACGACCAGCTGAACCTGCTTCAGAACGGAAGCATGAGCTAAACGCAGCATATCGTATCGGCAATTGCTCTTTACTCACAATCTCATCACGATGCATATTCGTTACAGGTACTTCAGCTGTTGGGATTAGGAAATAATCTTCACTTTCAATACGGAATGCATCTTCTTCAAACTTCGGAAGTTGTCCTGTTCCTGTCATACTTGCACGGTTTACCATATAAGGAGGCAATACTTCCTCATATCCATGCTCATCAGTATGAAGGTCAAGCATAAAGCTAATCAAAGCACGTTCTAACCTTGCACCAGCACCTTTGTAAAATACAAATCGGCTTCCTGTTACTTTCCCAGCACGTTCAAAATCTAGAATCCCTAAATCAGTAGCAAGATCCCAATGCGGTTTTGGCTCATAAGTAAATTCTTTCACTTCTCCCCAAGTACGTGCTACTACGTTATCATCCTCTGTTTCACCTATTGGAGCAGATTCATGAGGGATATTTGGGATAGATAGCATTAATCTTTCTAAATCTTCTTCAACTGTACGAAGCTCATTATCAAGATCTTTTACTTTTTCCCCAACTTCACGCATTTCTAGAATTAGAGCTTCCGCATCTTTCTTTTCACGCTTTAATACTGAAATTTGTTGAGATACTTCGTTACGTTTACTTTTTAGTTCTTCTGTTTGAACAAGTAGCTCTCTTCTTCTCGTATCAAGTTCTTCAAAGCGACCAAAATCCGTTAAATCTTCGCCTCTATGCTGTAATTTTGCCTTTACTTCTTCAAAATTCGTACGTAAAAATTTAATATCAAGCATTATATACTCCTCCTTTTATTTTATAAAACACAAAAAACTCCCGTCCCTATACAAAGGGACGGGAGTTAACCCGCGTTGCCACCCTAGTTGAAAGCATTACCGCTTTCCTCTCAAGTAGAAATAACGGCTCTTCACCGGGAATGTTTACTAATCAAAAGATATTCCACATTCCATTCCAGGATGGATTCACAAACTGTTTCTATCGATTTCCACCAACCATCGACTCTCTATAAGAAACAACATTTGTTACTACTTCCTATCAACACGCTTATTTTATAAAATTGTTATCATCAATTTACTATAATCTTATACAAGTTGCAAGTTACTTATACAACTTTTTTCAATTTCGCTTCTTTTACCATTTCTACAAAGTATGCTGTTACACGATGATCATCCGTTAATTCCGGATGGAAAGAAGCAGCTAAAAACGGCCCCTGCCTTACCGCTACCATTCGCTCGCCATGCATAGAAAGTACTTCAACATCATCAGCTACATTTACAACATACGGAGCACGGATAAATACACCAACAAAGTCTTCTCCCACACCTTTCATTGAAAGTGCAGCTTCAAAACTATCTTTTTGGCGTCCGAACGCATTGCGCTCAACCGTAATATCCATAGCACCAATATGTGCTTCTTCATAGCCAATAAGTGTTTTCGCAAGAAGAATCATTCCTGCACATGTACCAAACATTGGTTTACCAGACTTCGCAAATGTACGAAGAGGCTCCATGAAAGCATACTTATCAATAAGACGGCGCATTGTTGTACTTTCACCGCCTGGTAAAATAAGACCATCAATCTCTTCAAGTTGCTCTATACGCTTTACAACAACAGCTTCTGCACCACTTGCCTCAACTGATTTTACATGCTCACGAACTGCACCTTGAAGACCTAGTACACCGATTTTCACCATTTTAAAGATCTCCTTTAATTACCATCCACGCTCTTGCATGCGTTGTTCTGGTAATAACGTTGAAATTTCGATACCTTTCATTGCATTACCTAATCCTTTAGAAAGGCTTGCAATTAGTTCGTAATCTTCATAATGAGTCGTTGCTTCAACGATTGCACGTGCAAATTTCTCTGGGTTCTCTGATTTGAAGATACCAGATCCAACAAATACACCATCAGCACCAAGTTGCATCATTAACGCTGCATCTGCTGGTGTTGCTACACCACCTGCTGCAAAGTTTACAACTGGCAGGCGACCAAGGCGTTTAATTTCAAGTAGTACTTCATAAGGAGCACCAGTATTTTTTGCATATGTCATTAACTCATCTTCACGTAGACTTGCAACTTGACGGATTTCTGCATTGACTTGGCGCATATGACGCACTGCCTCTACAATGTTTCCTGTTCCAGGTTCACCTTTTGTACGAAGCATAGCTGCACCTTCTGCAATACGACGTGCAGCTTCTCCGATATCGCGGCAACCACATACAAACGGAACTGTGTAATCACGTTTATTTAAATGGTATACTTCATCAGCAGGAGTCAATACTTCACTCTCATCGATATAGTCTACCCCTAATGATTCTAATACACGTGCTTCTACAAGGTGACCGATACGACATTTTGCCATAACCGGAATTGATACAGCACCCATAACTTCTTCAACAATTGTTGGATCTGCCATACGAGAAACGCCACCTGCTGCACGAATATCTGCAGGTACACGCTCTAATGCCATAACAGCAACTGCGCCTGCCTCTTCTGCAATCCTTGCTTGCTCAGCGTTAACTACGTCCATAATAACGCCGCCTTTTTGCATTTCTGCCATTCCACGTTTTACACGTTCTGTCCCTGTTACATTTGTCATGTACAAAAACCCCCCTAGGTGAATTGCTTTCCCCGTTAAAGAAGAAAATTAAGAATACTCTTACATTCTACCATTAACTATCTGATGCTTGTCTACTACTTTTTCATAAAGTCGGTATGAAAAATAGGAATAAGAAAAAGCTCCTACAATGAGGAGCTTTTAAAACCAACCTTTTACTGTATCAATAGCACCATTCCACATACCACTAAAGAAAGAACCAATTCCGCGCATAGAACGTGTAAACCAGCCTGCCTCTTCTACTTCAGATTTTGTTACAAGGTCTACTTGTAATGATTTTCCTGATAAAAATCCAGGATCATTACTATCTTTAGACGTTACAACCATTTGTCCAAGTGCAACTCCCTTTTTCAGAGGTGCTTCTTGTCCCTTATTTCCTTCTTTAAATTCTGTTTTATAAACGTCTTTACTTCCCTTTGGCACCGGAAGTGAAACAGCTTGCTTCGTTTGAACTGCTACATCTTTATCTTTCGCATTTTCAACTCTTACTGTTTCTTTTCCTTTGACCGAAGAACCTTTTTCATACATTTTCTTCATTTCAAAGTTAGCAAAGCCATAATCATATAATTTCTTCGTCTCATCGAAACGCGCTGTATGAGAACTTGTTTTAATAACTACAGAAATAAAACGCATACCGTTTCGTTCAACCGTACCAGTGAAGCAGTCCCCTGCTTCTGGAGTTGATCCTGTTTTTAGACCATCTACTCCGTCATATTCTTTAACTAAACCCTTTAACATCCAGTTCCAGTTCGACATCCCAAATTTCTCTTTTTCTGGACGGAAAACTTTTTTCGGGATTTTTGCTGTATCTAACACTTTTGGATAATCTTTAATTAAATGTTGCGCTAAAGTTGCAACATCCTTCGCAGACATTTTATTTTCTTCATCCGGTGTTGTACCTTCAGGATGCATCCCTTTTAAATCTTTGTTCGTTAAACCCGTAGAATTAACAAATTTATAATTTTTCAATCCTAGTTCTTTCGCTTTATCATTCATCATTTTTACGAAATCTACTTCTTTACCTGCAATTGCTTCTGCTAATGCAATTGTTGCACCATTTGCAGAAAATATTGCCATTGCCTCGTATAACTCTTTTACTGTATACAGGCCACCATTTTCTAATGCAACATTTGATAATGAAGCATCTTGTGAAATCTTATATGCATATTCAGAAACCTTAATTTTTTGATCCCACTTAAGTTTTCCTTTATCCACTGCTTCATGAACTAAATATTCACTCATCATCTTTGTCATACTAGCAATTGATAATAATTCATCTGCATTCTTTTGATATACAATTTTTCCAGAATTCGCTTCAACTAAAATCGCTGCACCTGCTTCAATGTTTAAAGCAGCTGCTGTTTCTGCTGATGCATTGCTATATGGTGCAAACATGCTACAAGCTATTGTAAGCACTGTTACCAACGCAATGAATCTTTTGCAAAACATACCTTTCACTTTTGCTACCCCCAATATCTATGTACTCACATAACCGTTATTCTAACATAATCAAAAAAAAATAGACAGAGATATCAAATCTCTGTCTATTTGTATATAAGACATTACAATGAGTAGTTTGGAGCCTCTTTTGTAATCTGTACGTGATGAGGATGGCTTTCACGTAAACCAGCACCTGACATACGAATGAACTGTGCATTCTCACGTAAGAATTCTAAATTCTGCGCTCCGCAATATCCCATACCTGCACGTAATCCACCAACTAATTGATGAACTGTATCTGCTAAAGGTCCTTTATATGGTACGCGTCCTTCAATACCTTCAGGAACAAGTTTTTTGTTTCCTTCTTGGAAGTAACGATCTTTACTTCCTTTTTCCATCGCTCCAACAGAACCCATACCACGATATACTTTAAATTGGCGACCTTGGTAAATTTCAGTTTCTCCAGGGCTTTCAGCAACACCAGCAAACATACTACCTAGCATAACAACGTGTGCTCCTGCTGCTAAAGCTTTAACCATATCACCAGAGTACTTAACACCGCCATCAGCAATAACTGGAATACCGTGTTTACGAGCTTCTGTTGCACAATCATAAACTGCTGTTAATTGTGGTACACCAACACCAGCTACAACACGCGTTGTACAAATAGAACCTGGTCCAATACCAACTTTAACTACGTTTGCACCAGCCTCAATTAATGCTTTCGTTGCTTCAGCTGTAGCAACATTTCCAGCGATAATATTTAGTGCTGGATATTTCGCACGAACTTCTTTTACTTTTTCAATAACACCTTTAGAATGCCCATGAGCTGTATCAAGTACAATTGCATCTACGCTAGCTTTTACTAATGCATCGATACGAAGCATAGCATCAGCCGTTACACCAACAGCTGCTCCAACTAATAAGCGTCCTTGCTTATCTTTAGCAGAGTTTGGGAATTCAATTACTTTTTCAATATCTTTTATTGTAATAAGCCCTTGTAATACACCGTTATTATCAACAAGAGGGAGCTTTTCAATTTTATACTTTTGTAGGATTTTTTCAGCTTCTTCCAGTGTAGTACCAACTGGAGCTGTAATTAACTGTTCTTTTGTCATTACGTCAGAAATTTTGATTGAGTAGTCTTGGATGAAACGCATATCACGGTTTGTAATAATACCAACTAATTTTCGCTCATCTAAATTATTTACAACTGGTACACCTGAGATACGATATTTTCCCATAAGATGTTCTGCATCATATACTTGATGTTCTGGAGTTAAGAAGAAAGGATCTGAAATAACGCCGCTTTCAGAGCGCTTTACTTTATCAACTTGCTCTGCCTGTTGCTCAATAGACATATTCTTATGAATAATTCCTAAACCGCCTTGGCGAGCCATTGCAATAGCCATGTCAGCTTCTGTTACTGTATCCATTCCTGCACTAATTAACGGGATGTTTAACTGTAAGCTTTCAGATAAAACTGTTTTAACACTTACTTCTCTTGGTAATATATCTGACCTCGCTGGTACAAGTAATACATCATCAAAAGTCAAACCTTCTTTAACAAATTTAGATTCCCACATAATTGTTCCCCCCATGATACCAGAAATTATTATTAGTAGCTTATCAATTGGTTAAAATACTGTCAAGGACGTATATATATGTTAGAATTTTTAGACAATAAAAGGAGCGTAATATATGCATCATACACCTTGTGCTTGGCAGCAGTTAAGTTTCTTCTTTTCATCTCAAAACGTACAACATTATCTTGCCCGTTGTTATGAAAAATCCTCGATTCAGGATGCCGAAAAAAAAAGTTTTGAAAATTGTTATCCATTTATTTATTACTTAGAACACGGTAAAAATTATTATGAATTATATAAAACAGCGCCATTTTCCATTCAGCCAATGCTGTTATTTTATGGGATGGGGCAACTTTTTAAAGCCTGTTTATTAACTATTAATCCAAACTATCCAGAATCAACAACCGTTTTAGCACATGGAGTGACAACCCGTAAACGAAAAAAACAAGGATATCAATTTTTAGAAGATGAAGTGAAAATACAGAAAAATGGACTATTTACTCACGCGGCAGAACAACTGTTTCACATGAAACACTTAGAAACAGAAAAGTTTAATATGTTAGAGCTAATGGGGAAAATCCCTGAATTACAACATTTATTTCGCTATAGTCAAAAAGGAACAACATTATATAAAATTGATTCAACAAATAAAAATGAACTCTCTTTTTCAGTCAACATACTAGATCGACTACATATGACCAAAGAGAGATTTTCTCGTTACATCGAAACAGCTTGTAAGCATTTATCAATACAACACGTACCTGAGAAAAACAATGAATTAAATGTGTTTTTTTCAGCACCTATTCAATCATGGAATCCTATGTATAGCACACCTTTATACTATGAGCATCTTACTGACACTTATTATTTACCACTTACGACTGACCCTAGAAACTCTAAGCCAGTGTTGCCTGAGCTCCTTGTTCATTATTTATTGCTCTATAATTTAAGTATGATTTCTAGATATGAAACAGATTGGTGGTATGACTTACTTGGAAGCTATGGATCTGAAGATTATCCGTTTATTTATCAATTTCTCAATATTTCTGCTCAAAAAATCCCTTACTATATTTCAGCATTTTTACTAGCAGAACCGGGCCTATTTCATGGGAAATAAAAAAAACACGAGTCAAATGACTCGTGTTTTTAGCTTGCTTGGCGACGTCCTACTCTCACAGGGACAAGGTCCCAACTACCATCGGCGCTAG
>NZ_JAKUGJ010000044.1:0-15408 GCF_022663915.1 Bacillus cereus group sp. BfR-BA-01331 | reverse complement strand
AAAAGCACGTCACCCTTTCTCATTAACATAAGAGAATAGTAACGTGCTTTTTAGTTTAAGAATAGTCTAAATCCTTAAGTTGATGGATGTGTGGCGGTCCCCCATGTCCATCAACTCAAGAGATTCTAATACCCCCCAAGCATCAAAAGATGTTATTTTTTCTAACAAGCTAGATTAGAAAGGATGACGTTTTCTTATGAATCATTCAAGATGAACTACAACCATTTGCGGAAGGATTACAACGATATGTGCACCTGTGTTTTCAGAAGAAATAGCCTATTCTTGGTCCATTGGAGAAGTAATGTTATCTTTATATGTATCAATATAAATATTTCCATTTGCAGCAAGTACAGCATACGTAACATCTTTGTAGCGAAGGTTACGTTTTTTTAGTTCACATTGTAACCCTAACTCTGTCTGATTGTTTTGCCTTAGGTTTTCTGTCATAATTTCTCCATCCATAATTAGCTCGATGGGGAGTTTAGACTCTTTTTTTATCGGTATATTTAAATCTTGTTTTGTAACATTACGATATTCAGGTTTTTTCAAAACAGATATCTTACCATTTGTTTCAACTATGACATAAAGAACTTCTTCAATGTTGAAAATACCATTCTCTCTTAATTGTTGGTTTAAATAATCTAGAGAATAGCGCATTTTCCGCATATTATTTTCTAAAATTTTCCCATTTTCAATAATGACTGTCGGATTTCCAGCAAATATTTTTCTGCCTATCCGACTTTTCATGGATATATAACTAACCATTAGAATGATAAATACTAAAATAAGAAAAGCGATGACTGCATGATGAGTTTTTACATTTAAATTAAATGCCAAATTTGCAATAATACTTCCGATAGAGATAGCACCAATAAAATCAAAGGTATTCATTTCAGCGATAATTTGCTTTCCTAATATTTTAGCTCCGATAAATAAAATCGAGAAAGATAACAGTGTTCTCAAAATAATCTCTATATGTTCAGACACAAGTAGCGCCTCCTTTTGGGATTGCATGTTCGTATTATAATAATTTATATAAGGATAGTATGTATCATTGTAAAAGAATTTATTATGTTCAATAGCATTAAATAGTTCATGTAGATGAATTAATCTCGGTTCTGTTGCCAAGTTTCTCAAGAGATAAAAAGAGACATGAATGTAAGAGGAAATATAATGATGTTGAATGTTTTAATAAGGAGTACATTTTTTGAAATCAAATAAAATAATAATTATCAAAAAGAGATTGGATTCCCTTAAAGAGTATTAACTAGATAAATATGAACTGATTTGAATTACCGGGATATGTTTTCTACCTACAAAATCATGTATCACTCTCACCTATCCAGAAAATCATAACTTTTTAAACTGGTGATTTCTTTGAGGAAAAACAATCATGTACCGACAGGTATTAATATTTTAAGAACGTCCCTAAAATATATTTTTGGTGTTTTTAAATTAAATGAGAAGTGAATATGATGTGCATTTTTTTCTTATTATCTAAATAAGGGTTTCTTAAATTACTTATATAAAAGCTAATGGACGAGTATTAATACTTATGAAGTAACTTTTATCTGATAAGAAAGGGGCATCAGATTTATGAACAACCTTAATTTCCTTTGTGAACAATTTGCTAAAATTCTTAATGGGAAAAGCAACATAAATCAGGGTGTTTGTTCTGTCTCCTTGCGTCGTAATATTAAAGTGTTTGTTCAAGGACGACCAAGCACCTCAGTGATACCGGTTGGGATATCTTTTGAATCGTTAGATCAAAATGGCAATGCGTTGAACTTTGGAGAAATCGCTATTTTACAAGAAGAAATCCCTTTATTTATGCAATCAATTGTTCAACAAGGGATTATTGTTAGCGCCTTACATAATCATTGGTTATATATGAAACCATTGATTATGTATATTCATATCCAATCTGTTGAACCACCATTGAGTTTTGCAAAAAAATTGGCAAATTCCTTTTCGGTTTTAAGTAGTTATCCAATTACTGATAACGGGAGCTAATGTTAAGTAGATCATATTTATTCATTTCCTATATCGAGAATCATGTGAACAAAAAATGCCCTCCAGCTAAGTGATCTGGAAAGCATTTTTATGAATTTCTAGATACATTGAATTTCGATAACAGGAATTATGTAAATGAGCTGTCCATATGGGCGGCTTATTGTATTTGTTGCTTAGCATAGGGGTTTTCCGAAATGCTGGTGGTACCACATAGCCATCAAGCTAAAATTTTTTAGTACCCCCACTTCAAACAGTCCGTTAGGACGTTAAGTGGCGGGTAGTTCACCTCCACATACTGCTTGTCCGTTATAACCACTGTTTTCTAAATCAGGCATTTCGTTTGCAATAAATCCGTTGATAAGCAATTCAAAGGATTGACGAAGTTCTTGATTATTAGGAAGGACTTCTTTTGACTGTAATAAGTCAAAGAAGTCCTTCCTAATAATCATTTGAATGCGCCCTTACACACGAACCGGTAGGATTAACTGCAAATTAGAATGAATTGTATCCTCTGCTCCCACTACCACAATAGGTCTCTGATTACTAATCATTTTTATCGCGATTTTTTCAGAAGATATCGTTTGTAGTGCTTGCAGCAGATATTCCACATTACAAGCCAATGTAAATGCCTCTACTTGATTACATGGAATTTCTACTTCAATGTTTACAACTTTTAGATGGTACGGCATACGGCCATTGCTAAAAACATCCCCTACACAAATTGTCCAAAGACTCGTTTCAATTTCAGTTACAACATTCATTATATATGCTCCTCTGCAGATTAATAAAAAAGACATTGAACAAATTCGTCCAATGTCTTTTTCCCTCTTATATATTCTTTAACTCAAAGTACAATTTTCCAGGTTTTCCATACATGTTAATTTCATTTTGATATACGACAGCTAATTGCTGAGACATCTCAATGCTTTCCATATAGGATAAAGAAGCAGCTGCTTCTATTTTTTCTTTAATTTCATTAGGAATAACTGCGTAAGATAAGCTATCCATTTTACTTCCTAATTTAGTATCTGTAGCAGCCTCATAATAAATTTCGGTAATTAAGACCTCATTATCATCTGGATCATACATATATCCTCGGTTAACTGTAATCATATTAAAGTACTCCTCTCAAGTTTCACATTCTAATCCCTTGTGCTTTTAGCATTGCAACAAGTATCTTACGTATATAAATACTCTAGTTCTTAATTTTTATATTCCATTCTTTATCTAGTTTACTATAAATTAGAAATTAATCTCTTTCTTTGCTGTCAAATTCAAAAATCTTTAACAATAGTAAGAGTCGATAAAAACCTGGTAAGTGTTTTTCTCCATAATAGAAATAGAATTCCTGCGATTCTTTTTTATAAGAAAATTGTACACCTAAGTGTGCAGGAAACGACTTTTAATGGGTTCGGTGATTTCTTTATTTTGAAAGGTTAATATAAGTTCCCCTAGTGATAATGCTAGTTCATGTTTCATCATAAATATCTCCTTTTCCAAATAAAAAAATCACAAATCATGTGCTATTTCTTCACAGTATTTTTTAGTTATAATACCTAAATATCTAGCCTTCTCATTCTTGCTTAGTTTAGTATCTCTACTACAGTACAAGGACATGTTGTAAAGCGCTTCTCTTTAGAGATTTCTTGTAAAAATTTAGTAACAGGATAACCATTGTACAGAACCTGAATATGCTCTGAGAGGCCCGTTATTTGAATGAATAACTCATTTAAGTCTGTACAATTGTGATTTGTTTCTAATAAATAGTACCCAGCTGCCTCATATGAATTTCGAGCATAAATTACTCTCATAAACTCTTTCGAACTTCCTATCTTGTAAAATTTCATTTTATCTCTCCTCTTAATTAAACAAAAAAATCACAAAATAAGTGCTTTTTCATTTAGCATATTATTAGCCCCGAAGGTCTATTTACATGTGCTTCCTAACTTAAAGACAACACAAAAAGGGCTTCTTCAAGTCGATTAAAATGTGCATAGCAAAATAAGCTATATATACACTAATCGGCTCAAAGAAGCCCTTTCATAATTGAAACAAGAACACAACTTGCTTCTACAACTCAACCACAACACATAAGGTGTGGGAATAAACGGAATCAATTAAACAATAAATATAAATTTATATTAAACTATTTTTATATTATATTCAATTGTTTTTAATGAAATGAAGATAAGAAGGAATTTATTATGCAGATGTTATATGTATTGTATAATAATACCTCTGTTTCCCCTGCTATAAATCCCCTCTTATTTTCATTTCTTGGTGTTACTTCATATACTGCATTTCAAAATATAGTTTTTCTGGCTTTTGATGTTGGTCTAAATAACAAAGTATTTCTTTAATGGTTTCTGCTTCAACTTCAACAGTCTCCATGTAGGACATACTTTCAGTTTCTTGGACCTTTTGAAAAATAGCAGTAGGTAGTTTAACCGCATCGAACACACCCATTTTGCTTCCTAGCTTTTGTTCTGATGTAGCATCGTAGAAAATTTCATTAACAATTACCTTATTATCATCTGGATTGTACATGTACCCTCTTTGTATACGTAGCAATGTATTACTCCTTTCTTACATATTCTATTTCAACAATAATTACATCTGCATATATCATTATTGTTGAAACAGGCATCAAACAATATTATTTCGTAAAATCCATACTTTGTATAGAGGTAGATACAGGATAATTAGTTTTCGTAATTTATTTTTGAATATTTCGTCCTTTTTTAAACGTTTCTTTTAAAAAAAGAGAAGCTAATATTCTTTTACGAATGGCTTCTCTGAAAAAAATGTAACTTATTTCTTTTTTAAACGAAGTTACACCCACCACATCTGTGAAGGGTTTTCTTCAATTAAAATAGATTGAAGATTTTTTGTGGCACGTTTAAATCCCTCTTGAATAGACATGAGTGGATCTTCGTGTTCGATACTTACAACATAATCATATCCATATGTACGAAGTGCACTCATCATTTGCGACCATTCTTCTAAGCTATGACCACAGCCAACAGAACGGAATGTCCAAGCTCTTGTTTTCAGTTCACCGTAGGGCTGCATGTCTGTTAAACCATACATATTTACATTATCTTGATCGATGTAAGTGTCTTTTGCATGAAAGTGATAAATTGCATTTTCTTTCATTAATAACTTAATAGCAGCGACAGGGTCAATTCCTTGCCACCATAAATGACTAGGGTCTAAGTTAGCACCTATCGCATTGCATGTTTCTTCACGTAGTTTTAGTAATGTATATGGCGTATGTACTAAGAAACCACCGTGAAGTTCTAAACCAATTTTTACACCATGTTCTTTTGCAAATTCACCAACTTGTTTCCAATAAGGAATGAGCTTTTCTTCCCATTGCCATTTTAAAATATCATTGTATTCATTTGGCCATGGTGCAACAGGCCAATTCGGGTATTTTGCGCTTTCATGGTCACCTGCTACGCCTGAAAAACAATTCACAACAGGTACGTCTAGTAGTGAAGCTAGTTGAATGGTTTTTAACAATGTTTCATGAGATTCTGTTGCAAAAGCAGCATCTGGGGATAATGGATTTCCGTGACAACTAAAAGCGCTAATGATTAAGTCTCTTTTTTGTACATGTTCTATATATACGCTTCTGGCTTGTTCACTTTCTAATAATACATCTAAGTTACAGTGCGAACCTCCAGGATAACAACCTGTACCAATTTCTACTGCATGCAAACCGGCTGCTTGTACATAATCAAGCATTTCTTCAAATTCCATGTGAGAGAAAAGTGTTGTAAATACTCCTAATTTCATTTATCTTCCCGTCCCTTCTTCATGTGTGTTACTACTTTCGTAAATTGCATCAATAATTTGCGATACTTGCAGCGATTCCTCAGGCTTTACAATTAATTCTTCATCGTATAAGCAAGCTTTTACAAAGTTTTCTGCTTGCAAAATTCCAGGATCGCCGTTATTTGCTATCCAGACTGGTTCACTATTTAATATCATATTATGTTTTATTGTATATAATTCAATTGGAAAAACATTTATTCCACCGTTTACTCCGGAAATACTCACATGTTCTTCATCATTTTTAATATTTGCTGCCCAAGAAGTTTCAAATAACAATGATGCCCCATTTTCAAACTTTATATATGCGGTAACATGATCATCAACTTGAAACGTTTTATAATCATATTCTCCCCACATATTTACTTGATTTGGTTGCTTACTAACGGCATTATAGACACTACCAATGACTTCTGTTTGTTTTGGATTTCCAATTAACCAAAGTGCTAAATCAAGAAGATGACAACCGTAATCTATTAAACTTCCTCCGCCTTGTAATTCTTTATTTGTGAAAACGCCCCAGCCTGGTACTTTTCGGCGACGGAGTGCTTTTACACGAACAACAAGAGGTGTGCCAATCTCACCTATCATCATTTGTTTTGCAACTTGCGACTCTTTCATGTAACGATAATGATAAGCGATAGCAAGTTTTTTACCGTTGTTTTTTGCAGATTCTATCATTTTTTCGCATTCTGCCGCTGCTAAAGCCATCGGTTTTTCGCATAATACATGTTTCCCTGCTTGTAATGCTGCGATAGAAATCTCAGCATGAAACTTATTAGGTGTACAAATACAAACAGCATCAACTTCTTTAAAGACTTCTTCATAGGTTTCAAATACATAAGGAATGTTATATGTTTCAGCGATTTGTTTTGCGTGTTCTATGTTTCTATCATGTATAGCCGTAATCGTACAATATTGATGTAATTTTACAAATGCAGGGATATGGCGACCTTGTGCAATTCCTCCGGCCCCTATTATTCCAATGCGTAGTTTCTTCATGTCTTCACCTTTTCTCATAATGGAATTGTAACAATTTGTTTTGCTTCACTGGATTGTATGGCTGCTAAAATGACTTCTAACGATTTCATTCCTTCTACACCATTAATTAACGGCTCTTTATCAGAAAGGATAGACTCTACAAACTGCTCAATTACATGTGAATTACTTTGACCAACTGCAGCATTCGATTGAATTTTATCAAGCTCATATTTTACAACTTCACCATTTTTATATTGAAGAATGAGTGAGTAAGTCGGATCATCTTCTAGTCGAAGAGTGGCCTTTTCACCATAAATAATTGTTGAATTATCTTCTTTGCTAACGTAAGACCAACTTGCTGCAAGTGTTCCGATAATGCCACTTTCGCTTTTCAACATACATACAGCACAATCATCTACATTCGAAAATGTTTTTGCGCTCGTCTCAACAAAGGCACCAACTTCTGTAATTTCTTCATTAAGAATATACCGAATTAAATCCGCTTTATGTACACCTAAATCACCCATTGCACCAAGAAACGCTTCATCTTTTTTAAAGAACCAGCTCTCTTTTCCATCTACACTCCAATTTTCAGGACCACTATGACCAAATGCTGTACGGAAGCTATATATTTTTCCGATTTCTCCATTTTCAATCAATTGTTTTGCCTTTTGGTGAGAAGTAACAAATCGCTGGTTATGACCAATCATTAACTTTTTACCGCTTTTTTCAGCAGCTTCAATCATCATTTCCGCATCTTTTTTTGACGTCGCCATTGGCTTTTCACATAGTACATGGATACCCGATTGTAAAGCAACGATAGAAATTGATGCATGTAAATCATTTGGTGTACATACACTCACTGCATCTAACTCTTCACAATTGATAAGCTCGTTATAGTCAGTGTACATATTTACACCATACTTATTGGCAACTTCTTTTGCGCGCTTTTTATTACTGTCACAAACAGCCACAATCTGTACATATGGGTTTGCTTCGTATTCTGGTAAATGACGATACTGTGCGATGCTTCCGCAGCCAATAACACCTACTTTTAAAATATTCACTATCATAGCCTCCTTTTGCTTGATTTAAAATTATTATAGAAATTTTTTCACTGAAAAAATATGCTATATATCGTTATGTTTTTATCAAAAGTTGCCTTTTTCTATAAGAAATAAGGCAACTTACTTATCGCATTTTGATAAAGGTGTTATATTCCTAATAAGGAGGTGTAAACGTCTATGTCAGAAGGAATTTGTAATAAGCTTGCTGAAGCAATTGAAGAAAAGGTTATTTATCAAAATCCATTACTATTTTTAAAAGTATGGGACATTGTTATGGAAACCTCTTATAATAATCAAATTGAGAGTGCCCCTTGGCATTATCATGAAGAGATTGAGTTTCTAGCAATTATAGAAGGATATTTAGGTATACAAAATAAAGATAAGTATATTGTTCTTGGCCCTGGAGATGTTTTTATTTTTGGGAAATCTGAGTTGCATCGGTCACATAAACCTTCTGCAGGTTCGTTACACTACGTTGTGTTTCAAGTAAATTTAAAACAACACTTTGACCGAAGCATTATACAATATTTACATTGCTTTTCAGAACAAACAAAATCCTTAAATGAGTTAAACTATATTTTTGAACAAAATGAAGTGGTGAAACATGAGGCTTATGCTCTTATTACAGAAATCTTTACAGAATCAAAAGTGAAAATGAACGGATATGAAATCGCAATTAGTGCTGCCATTAAGAAATTACTTTTATTACTAGTAAGAAATGACACACATAACATATTAAATTATAGTGAACAAGACGACTTTGCTCGTTTAAAACCAGTACTTGATTATGTAGAAGATCATTTAGGAGAAAAGATAACCGTAACCAAAGCATGTGCATTAATAAATTTAAGCTATCATTATTTCATCAAATACTTTAAAAGAATTATGGGTATTTCCTTTTTAGATTATGTGAATTATAAGCGCATCAAACAAGCTGAAAGTTTATTAATAACAAGTGACCTTAGTATTACAGATGTCGGATGCGAAGTTGGAATTGCAAACATGTCACAGTTTTATAAGTTGTTTAAAAAAGAAAATAACTGTTTACCGAAAGAGTTTAAGCAGCGAATACAAAGCATTGAACTACCCCCACTTTCACTTCGTTTAGAAGTGGAGGATTCCTAAGTAAAGAGTTCTATCGAACTCTAATTTATTAGGCTATCCCCGCAGTCCTTGCGGTTAGAAGCTGTATTGCTTCATTCTTTAGATTGATACTTGCGTTAATATCCCTATCATGGTGTGTACGACAAGAAGGGCAGTCCCATTTACGTAGGTTTAGGTTTTTAACGTCTTTGTTTTGATATCCACAACAAGAGCATAATTGGCTTGAAGCAAATGTTTTCGATACGACAATGACTTGTTTGCTGTACCATTTTGCTTTATATTCCAACATGGTTCAAAACTGTGACCATGATACCTCACTAATTGCTTTTGCTAACTTATGATTCTTTAGTATATTCGATACTTGCAAATCTTCTATACCGATAACATCGTGGTTTTTGATGATTTCAAATGATAAAACACGCAAATCATCTCTATTTGTAAAAGTAAACAAGCCACCCTTTAAAAGAAAGCAATAGCTTGTAAGGATGGCTTAGTTTGTTGCGAATAGCTTTGTATTTAATTGTTTAATCTCCCCTTCTGCAAGAGGCTGATAAAAAGCATGTTGTAATCCTTGAGAATGTAAGGTTTCTCCTATACATAGCAATACTTTACCAGGAATTAAATCAAGTAGTAGATCATTATTAATTTGCTTTGCCTGTTTTTCAGTAGAAACATAAACAACTAAGATTGTAGGATTATTCCCTAAGTCTTGCATAATAACATCTTTCCCTGACTCTACAAAAGTCTTCCATCTAGCGATAATCCGCTTTAATCGATCCTTTGTATCTGATAATAAGGTGGAGTATACAACAAAATTAAATTTACGATCTTCTCCACCGCTTACTACAAAACTTAAAGGAGGGGTAAAAACCCCTTTACTTATAGATGGATGCATAATATGCCCCACAAAGGACGGAGCATAGCGTAGATGGCAGAGTAAGTCTATATCATGCCAATAACGTAGGTGAACGTATTTGCCGTGATTATCAAGGCGCTCCGGAGCAAAGTAAAACATATTTCCTTGCCAGTACTTTAAGAGCTTAAACCCATTATCGGATAACGTATAAGCCTCCTCAAGAATTTCCATATCAAAATTCTCTACTTGCCATTTTTCAATGAGACGATAGTAAAGTAGTCCTTGAAGTGCATCATTAATTCTCTTACGCGAAAACTTATCTTTGAATAGATATAATAAATGATTAAAACGAACAGATGTATGAATACCGATGAAAGTTAGTATTGCATGCTGTTCTTCTGTTAAACGCTGCTTAAACGTAACTAATTCGTCATAGGAATGGAATACATAGGTTTTATCCAGACTATGTATCCGATATACCTGAAGTCCCTGTGCGTCCTCATTTGATAAATGTGGGACGGAAGGGAGATATGGAGACATTTGATTCTCTATTGTACGCATAGTCATTCATTAAAATTGAAAGATTGCAGAACTAGATTTTTTACTTTGGCCTTGAGGATAATTTAAAATACGTACAGTTCCTCTGCGATTTTTTGGATCAATATTAAGCAGCTCACATGTAACGATTGTTTGGTTAATTGCATCTTCTGGAGTTGGATTGGCAAGATTACGGCTCTTTAAGCCTTTAAACTGAATACCTGGTGCAACTTCTACGAAAATACCAGCAATGGCATCTACACCTACAATTTTACCTACAAAACGGTCACGTCGTTTCTTAAGATCTAATAGCTTTTCCATTGGATCTGTTTCTAGTTTCTTTTTATTTCCTCTAAATTCATAGCGGCCGTTCTTTTCTACTACTTTATCGATAATGAGCTCTACAACATCACCAATAATAATATCCTCCGGACGTACAAATGAATGTGACCAATGTGAGTACCTTACCCCTATAGTTACACCATGGACTTCAACCAGAACGGTTTGTGCAGTTGGAATATGACCTGAAACTGTTCCTGTGTATACTTTATTCCCACCTTGTGAGGTTACTTCATCATATAATCTTTTTTGTAATGCAAGCTCTCCTGCTGTGATTGATACAACGGCAAAGTTCCCTTCCTCTGTCTTTTGGAAATGCTCAATGATAACAGGTTTTGTTTTACCAACTAGCCATTGAGGATTTTTAGGAATTGTTATCCCTGCCTCTGTAATAGGGCAATATGCAGTTGTATGGGTACCAATTTGCATCGTAAGTACGGGTATGCGTTCTGATTTACCATTTTTAGTTGGGAACAACTTTTCAGAGACTACTGTAATTAAGCCTTTACCTATAATACGTTCCCGTTTCATACGAGCTAACTCTTCTAATTCATGCTCACGTACTCGTTCAAATTGGTTGAAGTTTGTTTCTACTGGTGTGTCCTCTGCTGTGATTTCTTGTTCAAAAGCCATTCCTAGTTCTTCTGCAACGTGTGTTGTTTCTTTCTCTACTGTCATCCTATTTTTCCTCCTAGAACGTAAAAAAGGACACACCTGTACCGTTGGAATGGTACGTAAGGTGTGTCCTTCACGTAAGTTATAGTTTATTTATATAGTTATTAATTCTAATATAATGGTATTTAAAAAATTTTGCAAGTATATAATTAATATGAGTTTAATAGAAAAATTGTAAGTAGAAATATTATTAAATCTATAATACAAGTACATTAAGTAGAGGAATAAAAAAACAGTAACAATCCCCGCTGTACCAATAATTACCAATTGATCTCTATATATAAAATACTGACAAAATATTCCAT
Organism: Bacillus cereus group sp. BfR-BA-01331; assembly: GCF_022663915.1. Lineage (NCBI taxonomy): Bacteria > Bacillati > Bacillota > Bacilli > Caryophanales > Bacillaceae > Bacillus > Bacillus cereus group sp. BfR-BA-01331. The sequence continues at coordinate 3,694 of NZ_JAKUGJ010000044.1, read as the reverse complement.
TATTAATACAAATATGTTATTTTTTGGTTGAACGATAATAAAGGAGGATGATTTAATTGTTAAAGAAAAGTATTATAACTAGTCTTTCAACTTCATTACTGGCAATACCTATTTTAGTAGGATTTACCCCGTCTGCTTCAGCCGAAATGGAACCTCAAAACACATATGAAATTGAAATTTTAGATGAAAATGCTGTATTAAATCCAGCAAATTTCGGTGTTCAAGAACCAAAACTTTTATGTGCTACTTGTAATCAGTATAAAAGTAGTATCGTTTCTGAATCCTTAGTTTCTAGAACGTATAAGGGAACTGTTACATTAAGTAGTACTTCGACACTGTCAGGAGAGATATCATTTTCATATAAAGGAGCTATGGTTAAACTTGGAGGCTCTAAAGTGAATTCATCAAGCCGTAAATTCAAAGAGTATTCTGTAGTAAAAGATTATCGTATAAGAGTTAAAACATATAATCCAATTGGACAGCTTATTTCTGACGAAACAGTAAATAAGAGAATTACAACTCTTGATAGAGTACCAGTTTAAAAGAAAGCCCTTTGTAAAAAGGGCTCTTTCAAATAATACTGGTTAAGTTCCATAGACAGTGGATAAAAAATGGTGCTAATAATGAATTTGTTTTTTTATATATAAAACTAGTTACAACACTCAATATAAATGGAAAAATACGATACTCCATTGGCATACTATGTAATGAGGCAAAAATAATGGATACTATGCAGATACTAAGCCAAAATGGAATGTAACACTCTAATGTATCTAATACAATTCTTTTAAAAAACATCTCTTCCCAAAATGGTGTCATAATAACCACGCCTAAAATAACTATAGCTATGTGGGTCATGGATGTAATCTGTATTGTCTCGGTATCTATTGCTTGATCTTTTATAACGATTAAATTCCCTGTCTGTGATAAAACAAATATTATGATATATCCCCCAAATACATATAAGTAATTTTTAAAGTCGACAAAAAACGACCAATGAATTTTTTGTAGCATATACTGCCTTACCTTTTTAGGAAGAAAAAACATTATCAAAAAAATCAGAGTTATTATAAAAGAATCACTCATTTGAGTATATATTGTAATATTAAACAAATATTCAAAGAACCTCAAAAGTAAAACTATGCCTATAAAAATTAAGGTACAATACAATAAATCCTTAGATTTTTTGATATCCATCGGCCCCCCTGTTATTAATTTCAATTTGTGTATATTTTTTACATATCTATTAGTTTTATTTTATCATATTTTAGGTAGTATGGGTTCTATGAAATTATCAATTAAAAAACTCGTCTAATTCTTTGCTCATCACGTTAGATGTATTTTTCTTAGGTTGTTCATTTCTATATGACAGTGGCTGTGCACCACTATACTTATTTTTCTGTTGAGCCTTGAGGCGTTCTTGACGTTCTTTATAGGTCATACGGCTATACTCTTGTTGCTCTTCAGTGTTTTTTGTGTTTTCTACCATGTTTTTTTCTAAGTTTTTATGAACAGTAGCACTAATTGATTCGTAAACTTTTGCAACTTCGTCATCTAGTTTGTTTTCTTCTGTAAAATCTACTGCTTCTATAACTGGAATCAGCTTTTCACCAATATCTGTTTCTGATTCTTCCGCTATTTGCAGTGTATTTACTTCTTCTTGTAACTCTTCTTGGAATGGTTCGGTTCTAACTGAAAGCTCCGTCTCAATTGAAGCATCTGTGTTCCACTCTTGTTCCATTATAGAAATGGATAAACCTTTGTTAAGTTCGGCCACATCCATATCTATTTCATAGGAATCTACTATATCCTCTGGCTTTAGCTCAATTACTTCCTTGATTATTTCTTCAACTACCTCTTCATGTATTTCAGGTGTTATACATTCCAACTTTTGTTGCGTGTCTATGTCATTTAAGACTCCATGACGTTGTAAGGCATCTAGTAAGCGTGAGGCACGTGTAGAACCAATATTAAATTTATCCTGCAATGCCGATAGGGAAGCCGCCCTGGACTGCTTCACAAAAATTACAACATCATCATATAAGATATCTTTAAAAAAGCTTGTCTCTTCAAGCGCGGCCTCCTTGTCTTCGCTTGGAATGGCTACTTCTTGAGGAATACTTTTATCGGAATTTGTTTCGTACAAGACGGTAGAATTTATATCAGACGCCTCTGGCGATAGTGGACTACTATTGTCTTTTGAAATTAGAACTTTACGAGGTTCTTTTCCTGTATAGGAGCTGACAACTAGATTTTGTTCTAACTTCTCAATTAATCGCGCTGTCTTCATATAGCCAATCCTAAATTTTCTTTGCAGCAGGGATGGCGAGACTTGCTGTGATTCAATTACGAAGCTTTTAATCTCTTCATATAGAGAAGTGTCCTCTTCATCTTTCTCGTTGTGGCTTGTCTGTTGTTCATTAGCAATGGATGTATTTGATACAACTATATCTTCGACTTCTTTTGTTTCAGGTTCAGATTTATTCTCCTTATAATTATCCAATGAGACAATTTGCTGTTGTCCCTCGTCTGTTCCTATAGAATTTTTCTGCTTCATCGTATCAATCTGTATAGGTGGTAATGGTTCTTTTGTTTTCATATTCTCCGCATCTACGTGCCTCATTGGATTTGCTTTAGTAATAGATTCCTTAATTAGAATGAGACGCTCATTTCCCCAATATTGCCCTAGTTTTTCGTCAACTTGAATAATCGCTTTAGCAAACTCTTCTTTGGGTACAAAATTACTTGTGATTTGTTGTACAGGCTGCACATGATTATCTTGTACGATACGAGCAGCACAAATAAATGCACCTTGTGCCATAATATCCCCTGGCGACATAACCACTTCTTTTGTTTTTTGATAGGTTGATCCTAAACGACTAACGGGATTCTCTTGCATAGGAGAAATGCCTTGTTCAGATTCAGATTCTTTAAATTCCTCTTTTTCGCCAAACATGTCAGAGAAAATCTTTGCATCATATGGCGTAACATCTCCAAATATCATTTTGTTACGGAATGAGCCCAGCAAGGTAAACATGTACTGCTCTGTGAAATCGAGAGCTAATTGAGATAGTGTTTGGCTTGCAATTGTCAGGATTACTTTATATTTACGAGATTGTGCAGGGAATTCTTTAAACGGGCGGACAACGTAATCTGGGAATTCATCGACAATTATATGGTGGTATGGTGAAACGTTTGGTTCTCTACGGAATACAGCATTCTGCATACTAAGTAAGACGAATTTTCCTAATACATTAGAAAGGTCTGCCAATTCCCCTTTTGCCGTATTTACTAATAAAATTCCACCTTGTTCTAAATGTACATCAAAATCGAAATCGGATTTACCAAATAAAACTCGTCGTATTAGTACGTTCGAAGCAAGGTCTTTTAAAATATTACGTAATCCTTTTACATATTCTTCTTCTCTATCATAATGCATGGGGTGCCCGCGGTATTTCCCTTTTTTATAAACCGCAGGTTCGCCTTGAGAATCTGTTTTTTCTCGAATTGTATTATCAAACCACTCATCTATCCCTTTTATAATTTTATATTCGTTGTTTTGGTCCCGCGAAGCAGTGCCAGTTTGAACAAAATCGTATAACCTTTCCACCTGTACTTTTAACAGTTTATGCATACGATGGACACGTTCTACATCATCGTAGGGTAAGCGCCCAACGCCTTTTCACATTACTGT
>NZ_JAKUGJ010000043.1:0-15770 GCF_022663915.1 Bacillus cereus group sp. BfR-BA-01331 | reverse complement strand
ATAAGACTGATTATATCAGAGGCAAAATAAAAAGCAAAGCCTTTTGGCTACGCCAAACCGAAATTCATCTCCCACCTACCGCTGGGCTACGCCCTTCACGCGCTTGAGGAAGGAGAATTCTTTCAAGGAATTCGTTAAAACTAGATCGGTACCAATTGGATATGATGGTTTGATTGAATGAACTGCATGTCATAAAAGAAGGAAAGTCTAAATTATATTAGTAATTGCTACCGACAATCACCGATATAAGTCAGGCTGTTCTTCTTAAACGATTAACCGAGCAGAGAGCTTCCGCTCTTTGTTTGAGCCAATACAGCTGAACATTCCCCTCAGTTTTATGTGTTGGTTCAAACAAGGCGTAGGAAGAAACATATGCGTTTGGATATAAATCTTTTATAATTCGACATTGGCGAAAATGACATTAAGTAGCCGACTCTACGGAGTATAAACGAGAAGACTGAGAGTATCTAGAATAGCAGAGGCTTGAAGAGATACTTATTGCCATTTGTTCTCTCTCTTCCCCTTCAGGAGCTGTCACTTCGGTGATGGCTTTTTGTTTTGTAGGATATTCTTCTTTTCTGTCGAATAGATAGATTGGGAGAGGTGGGGAATAAGTAAATGAAAAAATTTATAATAAGCATAGAAGCAGTCGATGGTAAACAACACGAATTTGAAATTGAGTATAAAAAGACAGTAACAGTTGCTGCTATAGAAAATTCTATACAAGCAAGAGAAGCTAGATTCTTCAGATTTGGAGATCGTATGGTTAATTTGGACAATGTATTCTCTTTAGTGGTAAAAGAGAAGAAGGATTAAATACAAAAAAAGCATCCAAAAAGGGTGCTTTTTTCTTTGTTATATAGAAATTATACATTAACCATTAAGCATATTAGGGAATATCGAGCATAGAATGATATTGACAACCACGATATCAAGTTTATTGCTGCGTTTTAGTGTTACCTCTATGTTCACGAAAGGGCACCTGGATAAGGTGCCTTTTTGATGAACTATTTTGATAAAGAAATCATATAGTATAGTGTAGGACAAGTTAACCGCTTATATCCTATTCAATGCTCATCGAGAAGTCCATTCACATATTTTAGCATCTACTGACGTGGGTGCTCTTTTTTATTGAGCAAAATGTACATTTAAATAGAAGGTTAATGGTGGGTGTAAAATTAGAGGAATTAGAAAAGTGTTTTAATGAAGCTGTAAATGAAGAAGCAGAGTATGTAGCTGTTCAGATTGAAATGGATGGATTTCCTAGCGAGGAAGTAATTATTAACGACAAACATAACATTGATTCTAAACTAGCTTATTATAAGAAAACGTACAATGAAGATTTAGAAAATAGATACACTCCAGGAATTTGTATTGTAGGTTTTGCGTATGGTTATTAGTTCTCAGGAATCCTACGTGAATTAGGATTGTTGGTGAAGTAGTGATTAAACCAATAGCAATTATCGTAGGCGCTGCCGTCTTGTTTGTTGTTAAGGGGATGATAAGGGGTGAGGGGAATGTGGGGTCCAACAAGTTTTAAGGATGTTTTAGAGATTATTTGGTACTACAAGTGGGAGTTTTTCAAAGCACTACTTCCTATAGGGATTCCAGTATTTTCACTTGGATTAGGAACGGGTTGGCTGGTTCTGGTGCAAAAAATCTATAAAACTTGGACATACTGATATTACTACTCTAGAAAAGGTGTTTGATCAGTATGAAAAAGGAAAATTTGTTCAAATGGAAGCATTATCAGCCTGATATAATTTTGTTAACGGTAAGATGATACCTACGGTATAACCTCAGTTTTCGTGATTTGGTGGAAATGATGAAGGAACGGGGCTTATCTATTTCTCATACCACGATTATGCGTTGGGTTCATCAGTATGGCCCGGAATTGGACAAACGAATTCGTCGTCACCTTAAGCAAACCAATGACTCTTGGAGAGTTGATGAAACATATATAAAAGTTAAAGAGCAATGGATGTACCTGTACCGTGCTGTTGATTCAAAAGGAAACACAATCGGTTTTTGTCTAAGCAAAACAAGAGACCGAAAGGCTGCAAAGCGCTTTTTCAAGAAAGCTTTGCGGTCTTTTCATGTATCAAAGCCACGTGTGATAACAGTCGATAAGAATCCGGCTTATCCAATAGAAATTGAACTGTTGAAAAAAGAAAAAAGCATACCTGATGGTATGCAACTTAGACAACAAAAGTACTTGAATAATATAGTAGAACAAGATCATCGCTTTATAAAGAAGCGTATCCGTTCTATGCTAGGGTTCAAATCTTTTGACACAGCTATATCCATTCTTTCTGGAGTAGAAGCCATGCATATGATTAAAAAAGAACAGATTAATTTACGGAACCAGTCTATCCAAAATCAGAAAGAATTCGTCCATCAATTGTTTGGACTTGTAGCATAAGATACGATTCCGTTAGGAATATATATGCTTTATTCTCTTTTACTTTATTTTTGCACCAGAACCTAAAAGAATCAATGGGAAAATCAGAACTATTTGAGAAAGAAAAATAAAAAAAAGAAGTGACTGTTTTGACAGAATTGAGAGAGTCATAATGGTACATCAAAACTTCATGAAGAGAAGAAGTGCACCTATTATCATATAGAATTTGTTGTGAAAGATGAAAGAAACAAGCATGCAATAATGATGAAGTATGGCATTATATATATTTCTTATTATTCGATAGGATGATGTTATCTGCATTACTAATATTGATAGATGGTGACCCCTACTAGCAAGCTAAGGTTTTGAAGTACCCCCTAAATGAAAACTTTCTTTCTCTACAGGTAGATATTTTGAGAAAACAGCTCATTTTTTTGTTTTGGGGTGCTTACTTTTCTTAAGTTGATGGGCATGGGGATAGTCCTTCTTGGCACAATCTCGTTTGTCAGTCTTCTTGGTACTCTTCAGCTAAGTGAGATGGATATGATGAAATAGGAGGACCAATTTTAAAGTAGGATAAGCTAGTTTTTGAAATCGGTATACAGTTCTTTAATAGATACAGTTTTTGTAACATGTCTTTATCTATTGGGTGAAGCATGCGATCTGTCATAATGAAATAATTGTGATGATAGATAAATACTTTCCCTTCAGGTAGAATCGTGTAATTAGATAATTTCGGGTAAATAGGTGGTCCATCTGAAAATTCATCTAAACTACGTTGCGAAACTTTAATAATTTCTTGAGCTGAAAATTTAAACTTGCGAAATGCTGTAGTGTTAATAAATGGACGTTTTTGGTTATTTTCTATATAAAATAATTCTCCTTTTTCATTTTTTACAACACGTAAATTTGGAATGGGTTCTGTAAGAGATATAGGTGGTCCTTCTGTGTATTTGTAAATAAATGGTTCAGGTATTGGGACAATTTGATTTTGATTATATTTGAAGTAAGAAAGCATTTCTTTTGATATGGGCCTACGTTTATAATTATCAACTAAAAATACGTCACCTTGTGAATTTCTAAGCAATATACCATTTAAATCTTTAGATGGGAGGTTGGCATATAGATTTTGGAAGGAAAAAGGTGTTTTGAAAGTAATATCGAGCACTTTGTTAATAGGATAGAAAGGTTGGAATGTATTTAGACGTTTCCAAAACATTGCATCTCCGTTAAACCAATATAGAGGATCGGTCTCCCAATAATTACTGTATTTTTGATAAACCTTTAATAAAATTCTTCTTGTATGCATAACTGAACAGTGATCCACAACATTTGCAGCTGTATATAAAATTTCCGAGGCTTTCCTTACATATTCATGAGTAGGTTGTAGATTATAATCAACACATTTTACGTGCTGAGAAGAATACACCACATCTATTTCAGGACTTTTTTGTAAGAAAGATAACATTTCAGCTAATCTATTTGGAACGTACATAGTATCATCGGTTAAATAGCAAATATAATCTCCGCATGTTAATGGAAGCGCCTCATTAATGAGCGTTGCATATCTTGTGGTTTTATATCTTTCATTACCTAGTATAAAACTATTCTTATAATAAATTCGAGGGTCATCTAAATACTTTTTTATGATATTTATAGTATCTGGATAAGAGTTATCATCCATAATAAAAAGTTCCCACTCTTTAAAAGTTTGCATCTGAACACTTTCAATAACTTGATTAATTAAAGAAGGTTTATTATAGCTAGTGAGGATAATTGAAATTAGGGGTTTCAAATTTGTCACCTCTTGTGAGAATTTTGAATAGCTTAATATTTTCAGGTGGATATTAATTGAATCTTTGGAGTTAGTTGTTTCTATCTATTGATATTTTCTTTTTTGTACTTAAATAGTTTATTACTTGTTCATAGATATGGTATAGACTATAGCGGATTATAAAAAAGACGCATGGGCAAATAAAATAGCTACTTTATCATTTTATTACATATATAAATCTTTTTTAAGATTATTGGAACGGTTCGTCCTTTCTCTTTATATAATAACGTAACTATTTTTTATTTAATGATAAGGAGGAGAGTAATATTTGCCTAAAATTACAGTTATTATGACGAGTTATAATAAGCCCACATTTGTAGAAAAATCGATATTAAGTGTATTAAACCAAACTTTCCAAGATTTTGAACTTTTTATTATGGATGATGATTCTAACGAATTGACTCAGAAAGTGATTCAACCATTCATAAACAAGAAAAATGTACACTTTTATAAAAGTAATGTAGCCCATATTTCTGAACGAACAAAAAAAGTCAGATATGCTGCTTTAATTAACGAGGCACTTAAACATGCAAAAGGGGAGTATATTACTTATATTACAGATGATAATCAATACGAAAAAGAGCGACTTAAAATGATGTCTAGTTATCTTGATGAGAATAAAGATGTTCAAATTGTATATTCTGCATCAAAAACGATCCATCTAGATGAATCAGATTTACCTATCAAAACTGTTGAAAGGCCTGCAAAAAAAGTCACTAATAATGCGCCATGCGCAATTGATCATTGTTCTATAATGCATAGAGCATCTGTTTTGCCGATTCTTGAAAAAAGGTGGAGTACTTACTGGGATGAAGACCCTCAGTTTTATCGTATAGGAGATGCACGCTTTTTTTGGAGATTAAATCATTATTGGGATTTTTATCCTTTAGATGAAATTTTAGATATCAATTATATTACTTCACATTCAATACATGCGCAGTTATTTGCGGAAGAAAAAAATGAATTTGTACAATTATTACCATCACAAAGAACATGTAAAGAATTAAGAGAAGACTTAAGAAAAAAAAGAGGGTGAAATATTGAGTGACATCTATTTGAAAAATTACTGGTTATTAAATCTAGAATATATAAATGTTTTTTCTGAATTAAAGCATTATAATGTTCCTTTACCATTACTGAGTAATTTCTATCAATATTTGGACGAAGATGTAAAAAATAAAATGAAAGAAAAAGATTTTTATAAACAACTGTCAATTGAACCTATAGAGGAAACACAGTTGCAGTTAGAGTTTGAAAAAAGAATGTCTTCATTTCAATCAAAGATAAAAAGAATAAATCAAAATGGAGTGATTCTCCTGAATTCAGATTATCTCCGTTTTTCAGTAAGTAATTTTACTCACTTTAATCCAAATCATACAAAGATATTAACTAGATCAAAAAAGACAGAACTTTATGGTCTTCCTACAATTTGTGCACCAGATTATATAAATAAAGCCCCTAATACTGCACATGTTTTCATCGAAAAGGCTAAAAAAATATATTCAAAGTTTAATAAACATCCACTATTTTCAAACATGTTTTTTCAAAAAAAATTACTCAGCGACCTCCCTATTATGATTGAGAAACTTAATATGGCTTATTTCATTTTTAAGGAACAAGTTATTTCTGGTGTGATTGTTGGCACAACGGAGGATATAGCAAGCAGAGCTCTTACTTTTCTATCTAAAAGTGAAGGGATACCGAGTTATTGTCTTCAGCATGGTGCGATAATGGGTGAAGAAGCATACTTTCCAGTTTTCGCTACAAAACAGGTTGTATATGGAAGATATGAACGAGATTGGTACCTTCAAAAAGGGGTCAGTGAATCTCAAATTGAGATTATAGGGCATCCCAGATATGATGATATCTTCGATAGGGTATATATGGATAAAAAGAATCTTTTTAAACAATTAAAAATAGACCCCTCTACAAAAGTGGTTTTTATTGCAACCCAGCCATTTAAAACTTCATTTTATATCGAATTGACAGAAAAACTAGTTAAAAACAAAAATATCACAGTTATTATAAAGCCTCATCCTTGGGAAAAAGGGCGTAACCTAGTGGGAGAATATGTTCGGTTAAGTAACGTATATCCTAATGTTAAATATATAACAAATGAAGTGAACATGTATGATGTTATTTTACATGCGAATCTTGTGGTTATTTCTAATTCAACAGTTGGGTTAGAGGCAATGTTATTAGATATACCTGTAGTTGTTTATAAATCGTTATTAGAGGATAGAGATTATAAGTATTATGATAAATTAGATTGGCTTGTAAATCACTCTATTGAAGATATGGTGGGCACGATTGAAAAGGTCCTAAACGATTCTTTGCAGTCAAGTCTAGCAAAAGAATTAAGACAACAATTTATTAGTGAAAATTATCCACAAGAAGTAAGCACCAAAAAGTTGCAAGGCTTAATTCAAAGCGCACAAGGATAAACATTATTTTAAAAAGAGGAGGTATTCATATCTATGTTTTTTAAAAATAAAAACGTTTTAATTATTGGTGGAACAGGAACAATTGGAAAAAGCATTCTTTCTAATGTTTTAGAGGGAAAGCCAAAAGTTATAAGAATTTTTAGTAGAAGTGAATATAATCAATTTGTATTACAAGAAGAGTTTAGGGGTAAAAATCAAAATATTCGCTATTTAATTGGGGATATTCGAAATTATGATCGCCTATATAGCGCAATGGAAAATATTGATTATGTGTTCCATGTTGCGGCGATGAAGCATGTTTCATTTTGTGAATATAATCCGTTTGAAGCGGTATTGACCAACATTTTTGGAACACAAAATGTAATAAAAGCAGCAATTGCCCAGAAAGTAAAAAAGGTGATTTTCACAAGCTCTGATAAAGCAATTTCACCAACAAATAATTACGGTGCAACAAAACTAACAGCTGAAAGATTGATAACATCAGCGGAATATTCAAAAGGATCTAGTGAAACAATATTTGCAAGTGTACGTTTCGGAAATGTTATGGGATCGAGAGGTTCTGTTATTCCCTTATTTGAAAATCAAATTAAAGAAAATCACAAAATAACTGTAACTGATCTTAGTATGAGCAGATTTATGATGACACTGAAACAAGCAACGATGTTAACCATTGAAGCAATGAAAATAGCAAAGGGCGGTGAAACTTTCATATTGAAAATGCCAGTTATTTCATTAAAAGATTTAAGTGAAGTGATGATAGAAGAAGTTACAAAGTTGTATAGTTTGTCCAAAGATAGTATTAAGATTGAAGAAATTGGATTAAAACCTGGTGAAAAAATGTATGAAGAACTTATGACACATGATGAATCTTTACAGGCTTTTGAATTACCGGATATGTTTATCATACCAAGTCCACTAAAAAAAGGTGCTCAATATGAAAATGCCAATAGAGCGAAGCCAGGATTTTATCGCTCAGATCATCAAGATGCGATTTCAAAAGAAGAACTTAGAAATTTGATTATAAACCAGCAATTACTAACAGGAGGGGAGAAACTATGAAAATATTAGTAACTGGTGGTGCAGGATTTATTGGCAGGTGGGTTGTAAATCGATTATTGCAAGATAAGCATGAAGTATGGATATTAGACAATTTAGCGAATTCAACTACAGCAAATATTATCGAGTTCGTTCATGATTTAAACTTGAAGCAATGTATACAAGGAGATATTAAAGATAAAAAATTGGTGGACCAATTATTTAAAGATCATTCATTTGACCTTTGTTATCACCTAGCAGCAAGTATCAATGTTCAAGATAGTATAGATGATGCCAGAACAACTTTTGAAAATGATACAATAGGTACTTTTAATTTGTTAGAACAATGTCTTAAGTATCATGTCAAAATGGTCTTTATGAGTACTTGTATGGTATATGATAAAGCTACTAATATACAAGGGATATCAGAATTAGACCCGATTAAACCAGCTTCTCCATATGCTGGATCAAAAATCGCTGCTGAAAACATGGTTTTATCTTACTATTATGCTTATAAGCTACCTGTTGTGGTTATTCGCCCATTTAATACGTATGGCCCATTCCAGAAAACTGGTGGTGAAGGTGGGGTTGTTGCCATTTTTATAAATAATAAATTAGATAAAATACCAGTAAATATTTATGGAGATGGGAAACAAACGAGAGACCTTTTATACGTTGAAGATTGTGCAGATTTCGTTGTGAAAGCAGGCTATTCTTCTAAAGCAAATGGTCATATTATCAACGCAGGAACAGGACAAGATATATCAATTAATAAATTAGCAGAATTGATTTCGGGAAATAAAGTAAGTATTCAACATGTAACTCATATCCATCCACAAAGTGAAATTCAAAAATTATTATGTAACTATGAAAAAGCAAAAACAATATTAAATTGGGAACCGAAAGTTTCTTTAGAAGATGGAGTTATTAAAACAGAAGAGTGGATTAAATCTTTAAAAACTAACCCTAAGGAGAAAGAATAATGGCCAGGGAAATTCTCGGTATACATGGGGGAAATCCTGTTAGAGGAACATATTTGCCTTATGGTCAACAACAAATTGATGACCATGATATTCAGGCAGTTATAGATATATTAAAAGGAGACTTTTTAACGACAGGACCAACGATTCAACAGTTTGAGGAGGCTATAGCAAAATATGTTGGGGCAAAATACGCTGTTTCTTTTTCAAGTGGTACAGCTGCTTTGCATGCTGCCTGCTATGCAGCTGGAATCACAGAGGGAGACGAAGTAATTACAACCTCAATGACATTTGTAGCAAGTGCAAATTGTATTTTATACCAGGGTGGAAGGCCAGTTTTCGCTGATATAGACTATGAAACATACAATATCAGTACTAGGTCTATAGAGGAAAAGATTACAAACAAAACAAAGGCTATTATTCCCGTACACTTTACTGGGCAGCCTGTAGAATTAGATAAAATAAAAAAAATAGCAAATGAGAATAACTTGATTATCATTGAAGATGCAGCACATGCATTAGGAGCCACTTATAAAAACCAAAAGATTGGTTCAATTGGTGATATGACAATGTTTAGCTTTCATCCTGTGAAACATATTACAACAGGAGAGGGTGGAGTAATTACTACAAATAATACTTTGCTTTATGAAAAGCTTGTTCAATTTCGTACACATGGAATTGAAAGGAATCCTCAAAAACTTCTTGATAATCATGGGCCTTGGTATTATGAAATGCAATTTTTGGGTTACAACTACAGGATGACTGATATACAGGCTGCTCTTGGCTTATCACAGTTAAGTAAATTAGATTCTTTTATTAAGATTAGAAAGAAATATGTAGACATTTATAATAAAGAATTTAATAGTTTACCTGAAATCATCATACCAAAGCAATTGCCCCAAACCCACTCAAGTTGGCACCTTTATATCATTCGGTTAAATACTAAATTATTAAAGGGTAATCGAAAAGAAATTTATGAGGCATTACAAAAAGAAAATATTGGTGTGAATGTGCACTATATACCCGTACATTTACAACCGTTTTATCAAAATTTGGGTTATAGAAAAGGCCTTTGTCCACAAGCCGAAAATTTATATGAGGAAATTATTACACTTCCTCTATTTCCTAAAATGACAAAAGGTGATGTAGGGGATGTAATAAAAGCAGTAAGAAAAGTTCTTTCGTTTTATAGAGTTGCTAAACATTAAATGAAAGAGGTGTTATTAGAATTGCGAAACAAAAAGTTGTTAAGAGCAGTAACAAAAGTTGATATAAAAAAAGGAGAAATCATTACAGCTAATAAAGTTGATATGGAACTAGGTATCGTTGAAAATGCACTGAACCAGCTTCAGTTTGAGGAATTATTACCTCAAGTAGCTTTATATAATTTGCAAGCAGGAACTCCATTAACGAAAGAGGTTATTGAACCTCCTAAAGTAGTAATTATTGTACTTTGTAGGTTAAAATCTACTAGGTTACCTTTAAAGGCAATATTGCCAATACATGGAGTTCCTTCCATTGAACGATGTCTTATAAATACATTAGCTATTCCAGGGAAACACCAGGTCATACTTGCTACTTCAGATATTGCACAAGATGATCCTTTGGAAAAATTTGATTTAGATGGGAAAGTTAAGATTTTCAGGGGTGATCCAGAAAATACCGCTGATCGCATATTCCAAGCTGCAAAACAAGAAAAGGCAAATATTGTAATACGAATTACCGGAGATTGCCCAGTTGTATCACCAGAAATTAATACTTTTTTACTAGATCAACATTTGAAAAGCGGTGCAGACTATACACAGGCAGAGTTAAGTACGTTACCTGTCGGAACAGCAGGCGATATTTTTACTTTAGAGGCAATCGAACGATTGCTACAAACCCCAAAAACTTTAACCTATGCAGAATACCTTCCGTTTTATTTTATTAATAATCCACATTTATTCCGGGTCAATATAGTAAAACTCCCTCCGCCATTTTGTTACCCTACTTGGAGGTTAACATTAGATGAACAACCAGATTTAGATATGTTCAATGAACTTTATAAAAGTCTGAATGTAAAATCTAAACCTTTATTTTTTCATCAAATAAAAGATTATATCCTTCGAAATCCTGAACTTATTCAAATCAATAGTCATGTGAAATTGAAATGGGCAAATCAACAATCATTAGTGGATGAGTTAAATAGAGAAACGAAATTATAAATTAATAAATTGTAGTGCTTTTAGTGAGGAGGGAGTAACTTGCTTGAGAAAAAAATTGCCTTTCGCGCCGACGCATCTATTGAAATAGGTACCGGTCATATTATGCGTTGCTTAACACTGGCCCATGAGTTACGGAATAAAGGTGCTCAAGTTTATTTCATTTGTCGTAAGCTGCAAGGTGATTTGCAGCAATATATTTTAAATAAGGGATTTCATGTGTTTTTGTTAGATGCAGATGGTGAAAATACGAATTTCTTAAGTACAGTACACGGGAGTTATTTGGATTGGCTAAAATGTCATTGGTTTGTTGATGCACGACAGACCAATGATATTTTGTCGCAACTTCCCAATTTTGATTGGTTAATTGTTGATCATTATGGATTAGATGAAAAGTGGGAAACTGCTTTAAGAAAAACTGTAAAAAAGATTATGGTAATCGATGATCTTGCAGATCGAGTACATGATTGTGAATTGTTATTAGATCAAAATCTATACGAGAGTCTTAATGAACGCTATAAAGAATTAATACCAGAGCACTCTTTAATAAAATTAGGACCTAAATATGCCATATTACGGCCAGAGTTCCATTCTGCTAAGAAATTTTTACGAAAAAGAACGGGTGCGGTTGAACATATTTTTATATTTTTTGGTGGGCACGATGTAACGAATGAGACATTAAAAACGTTAAGAGCTATACAAAATATTAATAGTGATACTTTAAAAATAGATGTAGTGGTAGGAAGCCAAAATCCTCATAAGAAAGATATTCAAAATTATTGCAAGAGCATTTCAAACGCTTCATTTTATTGTCAAATAGAGAATATTGAAGAGTTTATGATACGAGCGGATTTAGGGATAGGAGCTGGGGGCACAACAACATGGGAGCGCTGTTTTCTTGGATTACCTTCTATAACAATTACAACTGCACAAAATCAAATAGAAGTAACCAAAGCTGTGGCGGAGGCCGGAGCTACATGGAATATCGGTACAGCTGAAAGTGTTTCAGATGAAACCATTACGAAATGTCTAAACAAACTTTTAACAGATTCAGATAAAGTGAGAGAAATGTCTAATAAAGCTCTTGCCATAAAGTGTGCCAGTAATTCGGATGAAATAACAAAAATTATTTTAGGAGGATAGTATGTTAAACATTGAAAAATTCCATTTGAAATGTATAGAAAAGAAAGATTTAAATCTTATTTTAAAGTGGAGGAATACAGAAGAAATTCGTTCTGTTATGTACGAAGATCATAAAATAACAATAGACGAACACTATAAATGGTTTGAAAAACTAAAATATGATGAAACAATGATTGCAAGATTACTAATATATAAAGAAAAGCCAATTGGATTTGTTAATTTTACAAAAATAAATAAAATAGATCGAACTTGTAATTGGGGATTTTATATAGGAGATAAACAGAGTATAAGGCGTGCTGGAACTGTATTAGGTATAGTAGCATTAGACTATATTTTTGAAACAAATGGCATACAAAAAGTATGTGCAGAAATATTAGAATCAAATCGTATTAGTTTAAACTTTCATCAGAAACTCGGCTTCCAGGAAGATGGAAGATATGTGAACCATATTTTCAGGGATAATGAATTTATCGACGTTATTACAATGACCCTTTTTTATGAACAATGGATGGAAAGGAAAGAAGCTATAAAAACAGAAATTGAAGGTGAAAAATATGAGTAATTTATATATCGGGGGTAGAGAGATTGGCAATAGCTCGCCACCATTTATTATTGCAGAAATGTCAGGGAATCATAATCAATCATTAGATAGAGCCTTGCAAATTGTAGAGGCAGCAGCAGAGGCTGGAGCACAAGGATTTAAAATTCAAACATATACACCAGATACAATGACTTTAAATATAGAAAATGGTGATTTTTTAATTCAGGATACGAAAAGCTTATGGAAAGGTAAAACACTTTATCATTTATATAAAGAAGCATATACACCATGGGAGTGGCATAAACCCATTTTTGATCGCTGTATAGAATTAGGAATGATACCATTTAGTACTCCATTTGATGAAACTGCTGTAGATTTTCTAGAATCATTGAATGTTTCTTGTTATAAAATCGCATCTTTTGAAAATACTGATATTCCCCTCATACGTAAAGTAGCAACGACAGGAAAACCAATAATCATTTCGACAGGTATGGCTTCAATTGCTGAATTAGATGAAACAGTAAGAGCTGCGAGAGAAGAGGGATGTAAAGAATTAATTCTATTAAAATGTACAAGTACGTATCCTGCATCTCCGAAATCTACAAATATAGCTACGATACCTCATATGAAGGAGTTATTTAAATGTGAAGTAGGTTTGTCTGATCATACACTTGGGGTAGGAGTATCTGTAGCGAGTGTCGCCTTGGGAGCCACAGTAATTGAGAAACATTTAACGCTTTCGAGATCGGATGGAGGAGTTGACGCTGATTTTTCAATGGAACCTGCTGAATTTAAATTATTAGTAAGCGAAACTGAAAAAGCATGGGAATCTTTGGGGAAAGTATATTATGGCCCTACTGATTTAGAAAAAGATTCTTTAAAATTTAGAAGGTCATTATATGTTGTAGAAAACATAAAGGCGGGAGAGGCTTTCACGATAGAAAATATTAAAGCTATTAGACCAGGTAATGGCTTATTACCAAAACACCTATCCAAAATTATCGGAAAGAAAGCGAATAAGGACATTGAAAAAGGAACGCCTGTTTCGTGGGATCTTATTTGATAGGGTACAATTAGATACTACTAGGAATTCGTTGAATAAATTAAAATGCCTTTTCAATTTAATGAAAAGGCATTTTAATTTATTCAGAATGATTATAGAAAAAAAGATATTTTTAATTTAATAACCTAATAAAGTTGTGATTGTAAAATAGTCGTAATAAAATGGATTCTCTCATGAAAAGTATGCTGTGTAATAACTTTTGTATGAATTTTTTTGACCATTAATCTTTTCGAAATCGTATCATTCAAATGAAAAGATACTCTATTTAAACAGTCCTCAAAGCTATTATAGGATATAATTTCATCTTTATTGAAGAAAGATGAAAGGTCAGATTTTTCTTCAATAATTTGAAAGCCTTGGCAAGCTGCAATATCAAACGTACGATTATTAATGGTATTATTTTTTACTTTATTTTTATTTTTATTCTGTGAAAATAGATGACTACGATGAGGGTTTAATATAAGACTAGCGTTATTATAATAGAGTGCAACTTCTTGAGGTGGAATCCATTCTTCTATAATTTTAATTCTTCGGTGATTTTTCCATTTTTTAATTAACTTATTTCTCCAGTGTTGACCAATAACAGTATAGTGATAAGGGGTTTTTTCCAAAAGAAACTGCATCAATTTTACTCGAGTTGGATAAGGATATCCAATGAACAATATTTCACTTTTATATTTCGAATTTCTTAGACCAGGCTTAAATACATCTATATTAGTTGCTAATGGTAAGTGGTATACATTGGTATATCCTAAACCTGAATAATATTTAAGTGCTTCACTATCAATAGTAAATATAAAATCAAAGTTATTTAATAGAAGAAGAGAGGTATCTATATAAAATGGGTCCTCTGTTAACCAGACAGCTAATTTAATGTTCCTTTTTTTAAAATATTGAATTGCTTTTTGTGGTAGATGATTACCTAATAAGGTGAAAACAATATCAGGATGAAACGTTGTTATAATGAAATCCAATTGCTCTATTAATTCACTCGGCTGTACTGCTAACCATTCGAAATTTTGATCGATAAGTGTTCTCTGTATGCTTTGATCTAGATATTGATAGATTTTTGAGTAACCAGAAGTAATGTATAAGAGTTTCATATTTCAATCCCTGCTTTAGGTTTAAAATATATTATGAGATAAATGTAACACTTTCTATTTCTTTACAACTGATCTTAGTAATACTTGTAGTAGGAGGAGTAACTGAATTTTCCTCTTCTAATGTGACGATACAAGTATTAGGGTTAAAATTTGTAAAAATAGCAGGTCCAATAATATTTCCAGATTTACCAGTCACAGTAACGACTTCGCCTGGTTGTAAATTTTTAAAAATACTACAGACTCCACCTGAACAACGAAATAAATTACATAAGAACAAATTTATCCCTCCTTTAAACAATATACTATATCATATGAAAGTATGTAGAGGGATGTGTAGACAAGTAACCTTTAGAAGGGAAAAAATTCAGTTTAAAGCAACTTATTGAAATGATAGATACAATGGAATAATACATTTTGGAGCATTTTGATTAGATTATCCATAGTTAAGACATTCATTAGAATGTCTTAACTATGGATTGAACTTTAACCACTTGAAGCATCTTAAGGGGTGGTTAAAGTAACACTTTCTATATCTTCACAACTTATGAATATGGTATTGGTAGAAGAGGGGGTTATCACATCTTCTTCAACTAATACAACCGCACAAATAGTCGGAAAGAACAATGAAAAAGTAGCAGGTCCAATAATTTGTCCTGATTTAGTGGTAATTGTAACAACCGTTCCTGTTGGCCACGAAGAGAATAAAAAACAAGCCAAACCTGTACATTCTGCCATATTAAGCCCTCCTAACTTTAAGTTTTGATTAATATAATACAATTCAAACATTTCATATTGTATGTGGTAACAATATGAAATGTTTGGACTAATAAAAAACTAGAATTATATAAAAACGTAAAAGTAGTATATTAACTTACATCTATCTTTTTTAGTTAGCCTGGATGTTATTTGTTTTTAAAAATATAATATTTTAATGAATTCCCCGAAAGAATTCTCCTTCCTCAAGCGTGTGAAGGGCGTAGCCCAACGGTAGGTGGGAGATGAATTTCGGTTTGGCATAGCCAAAA
>NZ_JAKUGJ010000042.1:0-16026 GCF_022663915.1 Bacillus cereus group sp. BfR-BA-01331 | reverse complement strand
AAGGGGATTATTTTTTCGTTCTATCCGTAAATTGTGGACAAGGACAAATTCCCCTATTGCTTCCTCTTGCAGTTTACTGCTATTTTTTTACGTTTGTTTATAACATGAACTTATCGATTTCTTGTGCAGGTCGTAGCATAATGGATAAAAATGTATTTCTTATTTTTGTTTTTTAAAAGGAAGCTACCTAAATCAATAGAAAGCCTATCTAGGTTTATCCAATATGTTAGTTTTACTAAATGAATAAACATTTACTACTAGTAGTTTGATATGAGAGTACAAAACGGATTATATTTTTAGATTAAAATAGGATTATTTCACCTTAATTAATTTAACAAATCAGAATCATCACCAGTTATTCTGGTGACAGCTACAACAAATTACAATACGTTTACAGCAAGATTCCTCACATCTTCTTTTACAGCACTTGCATTTTCTTTTACAACATTTTTGTCTTTTTCTACAGCACGTATGCTTATTGTCATTAAAACATTCACAATGGTGTTTATAGTTGTTACAATCCCTACACATTTTTATCCCTCCCTGATAACCAAAGCTTAGAATATTATATGTTCTAATAAGACAAGGGTTTGTTTTATAGCCTATCCATAACTTCTAAAACAATAATTCACACTAACTGTTATCCTCTATCCTGTCTCTCACTAATAATTTTTAAAATTTAGTTGTGTATCAACATATTAATGTTTACTCTAAAATCCTTAAACAATATATACTTTTAATATGATTTATTAGGTGCAATTCCCTCATTAGCTTTGAGTACTACAAATATAATTAGATTCAATTCAAAACACTATGTACAACTGCCATCTTTTGTTTTAGCTGCTTCTCGGGATATAAAATTATATCAGTTCTATATTAACGTTTAACTTTAGCATCTATAAAGATTTGTAATGGCAGTATATACCTTATTCATCTTTTTTACGTTGAAGTTATGTATTACATGATAAAAAGAGTACTTGTTTCCGCAAGTACTCTAGTTTCATTCACATTAGATAGAAGTTTAGGAAAGTTATATAACTAATCCTATACCAATTTATGCTCCTCCTTATTAAAATATATAGAAAAAACACATATTTTCACAATATTCCGGCAAAAAACAAATATTGTGACAGAGATAATAGTAATTTCATAAGTTCAAATCCTCTGAATTAGCGTTTCAATTCAAATTTTAACGAATTTACCGGGAAATTATCCTTCTTCAACCGTGTGAAGGGCGATAGCCCAACGGTAGGTGGGAGAGGAATTAACTTTGAACAAGTGGTGACAAGAAGCCCCTTAAGTGCTCGACATATGTAAAGTGTTCCTGTAAAAGCATGAACTTGACTACACAGTCTCACTAAAAAATCACTCGCTACGCGTTGATTTATCCAGACACATATAGTAGCCAAATCATGACCAGAAAACTTACGTTTCCGTTGTACAAAACCTAGTTCTTTAGCAAGGTTTTCTAAAAATGAAAGAGTAAGATATTCATATAATTCTTCAGAAAATAATTGTAGTTCACTTTGAATTGAAAGATTTATAAAAAAATGTTATTCTTTCTGTATATTTTTACAGAAAGAATAACATTTTTTACACTTGAGGATAGTCAGATTTCTTAAGTTGATGGGCATAGGTACTATCCCTTCTCTTTAAAAATTTGGCTTTATCTTGTGAATCGTAATTTTTTTCATATTTTATCTTTCTTGAACTACCCCTATTTTCACTTCGTTTAGAAGTGAGGGATTGCAGTTAGAAGCCTTATCGCTTCATTCTTTAGATTGATACTTGCGTTAATATCCCTATCATGGTGTGTACGACAAGAAGGGCAGTCCCATTTATGTAGGTTTAGATTTTTAACGTCTTTGTTTTAATATCCACAACGAGAGCATAATTGGCTGGAAGCAAATGTTTTTGATACGACAATGACTTGTTTTCCATACCATTTTGCTTTGTATTCTAACATGGATCGAAATTGCGACCAGGATACCTCACTAATTGCTTTTGCTAACTTATGATTCTTTAACATATTCGATACTTGCAAATCCTCTATACCGATAACATCGTGGTTTTTGATGATTTCAGTTGAGATTTTGTCCAAGTAATCTTTTTTAGTATTTTCCATGTATTCGTGAATTCTAGCTACCTTTACTCGCTGTTTATTCCATCGAAAAGATCCTTTCGTTCTTCTAGAAAGAACACGCTGTGCTTTCGCCAATTTCTCTTCTAATGTTCGAAAAAAATTCGGATTTTCATAGGTTGTTCCATCTGACAAAATGGCGAAATCTTTTAGTCCCACATCCATTCCGATGTAAGAATGTGTTTTCGGAAGTTCTTGTAATTCTGCTTCAACTAATAATGACACAAAGTATCTGCCAGAAGGTTTCCGTCTAACTGTAGCATTTAAGATACGTCCCCTTACTTCGCGACTTTTGGCAAATCGAGCAAGGCCTAGTTTCGGCAACTTTATCTTGTTTCCTACAACAGCAATATTTTCATTTGTTTGTTTTGTAGTATAAGATTGTACGTTGTTCTTCTTAGATTTAAAGCGCGGGGCGCTGTTTTGTTTTTTGAAAAAGCGTGTATAAGCATCCGCAAGGCTGCGAACAGAATGCTGAATCGCAATACTATCCACATCTTTTAGCCAAACAAACTCTTTCTTCATGGTAGGAAGTTTGGCAGAGCATGTACCATATGTCAAACCTTTTCCTGTCTCTTTGTATGCGCGATCCCATAGGGATAGGAAATGATTGAATACAAAGATCGTTTTGTTGATTAGAATTGCTTGTGCTTTATTTGGGTAGATACGAAACTTATAGGCTTTATTAATCATCATTTGATTCACCTCCATTTCGGTATATGGCTATTATGCACCAAACGTATATTCGATAGATAGTGAGGTAACACTTTATGTATGTCGAACAATTAAGATGGTTTCCTGCCATCCCTTGTTCGAAGCCAATTCATCTCCCACCTACTCACTGGGCTGTGACCCTTCACACTCCTTGAGGAAGGAGTCTTCTTGGCTAAAATGATAAATAATTTACATTATCACGGCAGTAGAATACCGCTGTACATGGGTCGATAAGGTTTCCAGCCACTCATATACAGGAGTGGCAAGCGAAGGGAAATGTGCCAAGGTGCCAGGTAAACTCAAGCGCAATTGCTGTGCAGCATCCACCCATGGAATTTGTCATTGGAATGCCTCGTAAAAGCATTCCCACTCAGGCAGATCCTCCCCATCTGGTTGGTCCATATGGGGTTGAATCTTACTCCATACTTGCATGAGTTGATCGCTATAGCACTGGAACTGCTCTTGGCTAACCAGACAAAACCATACTGGAGCGAGAAAATTATTCGTCTCGAAAGCTGTATTCTGATAATCTACTGAATCTGCATCAGCGTTTGTAACGCTTAGGAACGTCCGGTTTCCCATACAAAATCCTTTCCTCCTATCTTTTGTTTCACATCCAATAATGGAGTCAAACAGTCCATGGTTTTTTGTTAAAAATTAAGTTTCAGACTTGAGATGTTGATCCAACGCGGTATTTTGAATTTTAATTTGGCAGCTTGCGTAATTTTAATCACTGAACCTTTGCCCAACAATTGTTTTATTGATTAGGGTCGCTTGTGCTTTATTTGGATAGATACGAAATTTATATGCTTTTATTGATTATCATTCATTTCACCTCCATTTCAATATATGTCTATTATACAACTAACATACATTCGTTGGGTAATGAAATAACAATGTATGTCGAACAATTAAGATAGCTTCCTGTCATCCCTTGTCCGAATCCAATGCATCTCCCAACTACCGTTGGACTACGTTCTTCACACACTTGAAGAAAGGAATTTCTTTCGAATAATTCGTTAAAATATAATAAAAAGATGGTATTTTACTAATACCATCTTTTTATTATATTTTAACTATCTTACTTTTACTAATACCATTTGAGTTGATATTGTGACTTCACATATTCCTTGTTTCTTCTGCTATTTCACTTACTTCGGTTTCTTCCGCTACTTCGCTTTCTTCGGTTTCTTCTGCTATTTCACTTACTTCGGTTTCTTCCGCTACTTCGCTTACTTTCATAATGCCCTTTTTCCTATTCAGATCCATTAAAGAATATTCATTACCTGTAGACCTGTATCTAATTAATATAAATTCTATTTTTCTAAGTAATTCAATTAACTTCTCTAAAGTATGATTACTAATTTCAAAAGATTTTACTATGCTAAAAAAGAATAACAATAATTGCTCCAGTTCATTGAAAATCATATCCCGTGAAAACGAAGAATTATTTAAAAGTTTTAGTAGCTTCCGGTTCCTCTGATGCAAAAACCCTCTTTGTTCTTTTGATAAGTTTAAATAAACAAAAAACTTTTGTGCTATTCGGATCATTTTTTTTAAATCCTTAGTATAAGAAGATGAAGTTGCCGAAAATACTCGTTCTATATTTTTTTTGAAATTCTTTAAGAAAAGTACAAATTCTTTTAATTGAGATTGAGAAATTTGAATCGATGTTTTATTCGGTATACAACATCCTTGCTCACAAAAAAATAACCCTCCATGTTTTTCTTCCCAACCACTCATATACTCACCTCTCCCATTATATAGCCTATAACATACAATGCATACTGATTAAAAAAGGTACCAAAAAACAGTACTATTTTTATTAAGAAAATCCTCTAAAGTTATTGCTCCTCTGCACAAGTTAACTAAGTACTCGTCTTGTTATATCCTATTTAATTGCATCATTTTAACAATACATAATGCTATTTCAATCATATTATGAAAAAAGTAGGCTTACGCCTACCGACATTCATCTCCCACCTAAAATTACTATTTCAAACCTTCACATTTTGAGGAAGGAGTTTTCGGTTGAAAAATGATAAAAAATATAATTTTAATAATAACGTTCTCCTAAAATTAAATTGTCCTGGTTATCTGTAATTACTTTTCATTCTGCAATATATTGTAATTATGAAAATTAAATTTTGACATGATGAAATTTCCAGTAGGAGCTAATTTTTGAGAAATCGCTTGTATCACATTCATTAATTGATTTGGCTCAATGGGAGATGATAAGAATACTATTTGAAACTTTTTCTTATCTAATCCTTCATTTAATTTATTATACTCAATACATATTGTAGGAGCTATTTTATTTGCAAAAACTGCAGCTTTTTCATTACTTTCCACTCCGTATATAGAAGCTTCTGGGTACCTCCTTTGTATTTCTAATAAAGTTGCGCCACATCCAGTTCCAATATACAGAATATTCATTCCTTCTTGCGGGTAGTCAGCTACAACACGATCCGCAATTTCTAGTAGGTCATAATGTATAAAGAGATTTTCTTCAGAAAAACCCCATTTCTCATGAAATTTTTTACTATTTTTATTTAAAACTATAGAAAAATTAATATTATCTTCTTTCCATGAAGCACTTCCATAATGATGAATAAACGTGTCCCTGCATAAAAATAATTTATAACCTTTTTGATATATTCGAAGTGATATATCATCATCTTCGTAGTTACCAGGTGTAAAACGTTCATCTAACAAACCAATTTCATCTAATACTGTTTTTTTAATAAGCATACAAAATCCTATTAATTTCATACGC
Source organism: Bacillus cereus group sp. BfR-BA-01331 (assembly GCF_022663915.1). Lineage (NCBI taxonomy): Bacteria > Bacillati > Bacillota > Bacilli > Caryophanales > Bacillaceae > Bacillus > Bacillus cereus group sp. BfR-BA-01331. Next base: position 10,396 of record NZ_JAKUGJ010000042.1, on the reverse strand, counting down.
TCTTCCCATTTCTCCCTATCACTTTGATTAAATCCACTTGCAAATTCTTGCATTTCTTGAATATTCGTATAAAAGGTCGGAATTGCACTATAATAAGAGGCACTATTAGTTACCGGTCCAACTGCTGCAGTATCCTTTTCTGCATACAAACAGTTAAGTAAGTTTTTTAACCAATTTTTTGTTACTACTACATCGTTATTCAACAATAGTATATTTCCGCCTTTTGCTTCTCTAATTCCTTGATTACATCCCTTTGGAAAGCCCATATTCTCTGCATTTTCAATCATTAAAATATCCTGTTGTTGTTGTAACCATTGAACAGTCCCGTCAGTTGATGCATTATCAACTACTATTAATTCATACTCTTGCTGATTCGTATATTTTCTAATACTATCAATACATTCTTTAGTATATTTTAATTGATTATGCGTTAATATAATTATACTTGTAAGCATACAACCCTTCCCCTTTCAGCAACCATGATATTATCGAATACAATCCCCTATTTTACTAAGCTATGTTTTTAAAATCACATTAAAATATTTTCTATTACTTTTAATACTAGGGGGGATTTAGGATGAATCGTGCTACCTATTCATTACAATAACTAGCTTTCTCTTACTCCTTTATTTGTACATCACAAACCAATGAATGTGTAATTCTCATGAATAACAGGTATTTTGTATAAACAGGGAATTTTATATTTTGTCGTTACATGACACTAATATACTTCTTTTAAATTTTCATATTTCAAAAAAATAAAATCATAAATGTTAAAAATCTTCTAATTTGGATATATCATATATAAACGTAGAAAAAAACAAATTAAGTTTTACTCATTTTTTAGTTCTAAATAACATTCATCTCTATTTAGCATAATTGAATAACATCTTTAATTATGCCTTGACCTTCATCTAAACATTTTTAATAACATTTAAAAGCTACATTATATAATTTATGGACTTTGTATCCATTGATATAACTTTTTAATTTTTAACTCTTTACTTGTTTATAATGACCAGTTATAAACAAGTAAAGACCCCACATTATTATATGTAACATGAATAAAATTGTTGAGTAAAATCTAAAAATAGTTAGCAAATGTTAATTACTTTTTTGACGAGAAGAATCAATAAGAAAATAACTTTAAAAAAGCAATGTTTATTTAAATGGAAAAATATTAAGCTTCATAATCTTCCCCATACATTCATCTCTATCTTTTGTATGAACGCATCAATTATTACTCCATACAAAATGCGAAACAAATTCAAATTATCAACATCATGATACGTTTTACTATTCTAAAATTTATAAATCACTTTCCACATCTAATTAAAAGAATATTTATAGAAACTAGAAAAGAACCCTAAAAACTTAGGATTCTTTTAATATTCTCTAAGGTACGAAACTGGTTAACTGACACACATCTTAGACAGACTTTCAATATTTATTTTATTTTTTATAAATTATTGAAGTTTAATTATATTAACATTCGCTCCAGTTATATTTCTATTTCCTCCTGCAGAATTGACTAATGTTAATACATTAGGTCCAGCACCAGTTACTAGTATTGCAGCTGATGATAAATCAGTAGTAGAGTAAGCAGGTTGGTTCGTTGCGCTAGCTTGTGTTCACGGTACGAGAGATCCATTCAAGTGAAATTCTAATTGTACAGTACCAGTTCCCACACCTGATTCCGCTTCATAAAAAATCCAATACGTTTGATTAGGAGCCAATAGAATATCAATTGATCCTGGTACGTGCGTAATTGCTGTTCCATTAATAACTACATTAGTACTCAAAGGTATAGCAGCACCACCTGCAACGGTTTGTTGTGCACCATTAATGATCTGGGCATTATTAGCCAGTAATAAGTGGACCGGATGCTCCTGTTGCTCCTCCAGCAGGCCCCATTGCTCCTGTAGGTCCAGGTGGTCCTGTTAATGTTGGTTCTTGTAAAATCGCTTCTAATTTTGCTTTTAAAAATATTTCTGTTTCTACTACCCCCTGTAAAGTTGATTGTGCACTTTTATTTAATTGCATTAATTGATCAAAAGTTGGAGGAGGGGAAAGACTTTGCGTTAATAACCCTAATGCATATTGAATTTTTTCTCCATGATTTGATTAGTTCGATTTTAATATTAAAAGCCTAAAATTTATTTTGTCTCCTTTAATTCGTATATGGTATTTATATTTCTTCTAAGGCTTCAACAGCCGGAGTATAATTAGGTACTAATGAAAGAGATTTCTGATATGCTATTTTGGCCTCTTCTACATTATTCATTTTTTCAAAACAAGCTCCTTTATAAAACCAGGCTATATGTCCACCAACTCCATGTAAAGTCAGATGTTTTAAATTTTTATCTCCCATCTTTATACAACTTTCAAAAACTTTTAGCGCTTCATTATATTGTTCTTTTAAAAATAATATGACTCCTTTAAAAAAGTGCAAATCAACATAATCGGGATACAAACGAATCGCAGAGTCTATACCTGGCCATGCTCCTTCAATGCTTCCTAAACTTAAAAGTGTGGAGTATTTTAATTTATATAACAGCGAAGGTGGAAGCCGTTTATCTTTTATAAAATTCGCTATAGATTTATTAACATACTCAAATGCCTCGACATACTTCTTTTCTCGATAGTACTCACTAGCAATATGATACTCAATCCATGGACTATGATTCTCTTCTTTTAATTCTTCTTTTAATAAAGTTAAATTGCGCGCTAATTTTTTTTTATTAATTACCTCCGAATCCAAATATCCATAATGATAAACCTTTATTGGAAGCACCTTAATTTCTTTTATTTCCCCTAGCACCTCTTCTACATTTAATGCTTCATGTATATTGTATATAAACTTAAACCCTTCTTTATTTTTAAATAATCGAGTATGTGCAATATGAAAAGTCTGATGTATATCCTTTTGTTCTCCAATGTAATTAATTAGATGGATAGACAATATTTTTTCTTCTTCCGACTGAGCTAAAAAATCCTTAAGTTGTTTTTTATCCTCCAAATCCATTTCTTCATCCGCATCTAACCATAATATCCAATCTCCTGTCGCCTGTTTCAGACTAAAATTTCTAGCATCAGAAAAACTATTGTTCCACTCAAAACGAAAGATTTTCGCATTGAATGTTTCACAAATTTCAACTGTCTTATCTGTAGATCCTGTATCTACAATAATAATTTCATCAATAATGTCTTTTATGCTTTCTAAACAATTCGCAATATTTTTCTCTTCATTTTTTACAATCATACACAAAGAAATTGTAGGATACTTCAATAAAAACTCCTCCTTCTTTCATGTGAATATTTATAATGACTTTATGATAAAAAACATTAAAAGATAACGATTTTATAAAAAATATAATAAAAACAATTATTAAAGAAATTGCGGGAAACTTATATTTAAGAAAATAAAAATATTCAATTACTAAAATTTCATTAGTATCTAAAGCAAAATCTACTGGTTCTTTGACTGTACTACTGGTTGAAAGATTGACGTCTAAAACAAAAATATATCACTTGTCTAGTTATGCGGCAGAGAATATTGTATGCCTGAAGATATACAGTTTTTAGTTCCTTCTATTTTGAATCACCGTATCGTCTTATCAATGGAAGGTGCCTTACACATGACAAAATATGAAATTATGCAAAGGATTTTAAAAGAAGTTGATGTACCAGTGGAGGTTGAGCAAGCATGAATGAATAGCGCGTTGTAACCGTACCTTTATTTTTTCAACTTCATATTATTCAATTAACTGTTCCAGCCGCGTTACTTTTCACAATCTTTTTCTCGCAACGAATGCTTATGTTTCTCTTTTTCTTCTATTATTTATTTGCAACTTTCATTTACAAATATGCCGCCTTCATAGAGAAAACGTTTCAAGTTATAAGTGAGAAACAGAAAACGCGGCTTTTCCCTGATGAATCTGGATAGTTTTTTATTCATTTAAATTCATCTCTTATACCACATAAAGATCAATTAATTGAACAAATATCAAGAACGTTATTCTCGTTTCCATTTTCACAACCTGCTCATTCACCGCAAAAATGGGATTTATCATTAACTGCAACGAAACGTGGTGTGTTTCAAATTGAACAATTCGAATGTGTGTTAAAATATCCTTTTCATCTATTAACTATACATTCACCTATTTTTGATAAATTAAGAACAGAAATTATTGTATATCCTTCACCAAAACAAGTGATTGGACTGCAAGAACTACAACGGTTTTTAAACGGTTCGTATCGAATTAATTTTTCAATCTATCAGGACGAAACATCATTCGTTGGTGTGAAGCGATACGAGCATGAATTTTTCCGTTCTATCCATTGGAAAGCATCTGCTAAAATACATGAATTACAATCAACGCAATATGAACCTGTAAAAAATTATAGTTGGACGATTTGTCTTTCTTTAGCTGCTGATCGCGGGTTTGGTTGGAAAGATAATGTAGAAAACCTGATTTCATTTGTAATATACATATGCCAGTATACGACAAAGCAACAAATACCGTTTGAATTATTTATTAGTGTATTAGCAGAAGGTGGCCCATTACATTTAACGTTAAATGTAAGACGAACACAATACGCAAAATCTTTAGAGGAATTAGCACGTATTTCTTATGATAGTACATTGCTTCCGAAACAAGGATTCCTTCATTATGTAACGAGAAAAAGAGAACGATTATCTACATTGGTTTACAGAAGGATGAACTCCCTCTTCTATCGCAGCCTACGTTTCTCATTAATAACAAAGGGATGGTGGAACCAGTTGAAAACTTGGCTATATCACGTTAATGACCTTATTCTGCTCCTCCTCCTTTCGTTATTAACTGAAAGGTATGAACTAGTCGCTGTTGCTGTATTTTTAGCAATCGGATATGTAGGGGTATTTCTTATTCATAAATTTATGAATAAAAAACAACAGGATTTGTAATGCTACTCGTTATTCAAATCGTTGGTTGTTCTTTCATTCTATCTCTCTCTTTTTAGCACAATTATATTACCACTTTTCTTCTTTATCGTACACACGATTGGACCTGGGCATCCGGTACAAAAATCGTTAGGTGGTATTGTATGGTTTGTCACTATCGCTATATTTTATACACCTTTTCCACCGCTATGGAAATTGTTATTATTAGCTTTACACATTATGATTACATTTTTGCTAACAGGTTCAAATCGCAATCAACAGCTATTACGTTTTACTTCGGTTATTGCTATTAGAATAATTAGTAGTTTGTTCATTCTAATATCCCCATATATCCGCCTTCTTTTTTCTTATATCGTTCAAGTAGTTGCATTAGAACTCGGATACGCTATCAATCCGTTATTTTCAGCGGCTGAATTAAACGAAACAGAAGATTTTTGGTCAAATAAAGGAAATCTAAAAAAACTCAAGTTGAAGAACTTAATCCGCGTTCTTTTGATCCAGCTCTCATAAACAGCATTACAATTGTAGCCTGTACAGCCATAACTATTTACGTGGTTTGGAAAATAGTAAAAAAGCGAAAACATTTAAGCTTACCAAATATGCCTTTTTTTGAATCTACAATCATTACTGATAAAGAAGGAATTAGCCAAAAACGAATGAAGCGAAATAAACCACCACATAACGAAATTCGGAAAGAAATTTTTAAACTTGAGAGTAAGTTATCCCCCCCTTTTAATAGAAAACGAGGAGAAACTGTTGAGGCGTGGCTAAAGAGAAGTAATTGTGAAGAAGGCGTACATATTCAGAATGCTGTAATTATAGATACCTATAATACCGCACGTTATTCAAATGGTGAAAATACTGTACATATGCATGAATTTAAAGAGGAAGTACATAAACTTTATACGCTTCAGAAAGATTGGAAGAGAAGAAAAAGAAAAGATGACTCAATTTAACCGTACTTACCGAAAAAACTTTCCTTTCTTAAGCCTTTGCAGAGCGATAACCCAACGTACAGATACTATTCTTTTGGGTAGGATAGGGACTACCCTATTAGCTTGGTAAATATAAATGGATAGTAAAAGAACTTTCTTCTCAAGAGGCTCCCACTTCAATTTGGGTGAAAAGAATAAATATATGATGAAATATATTGACGAGTTGCAGTGAATATTTCAGCCTTTATATCCCTTATTCTCTTCTTGGAATCGAACCTAATAATGGTTCTAAGTATCCATATATATCAAAATTTCACATTATATTATGGGTTTTATACATTTTTAGCAAGTTTTTCAATTCATACTATTCTATCCATTTGCCGTTTTCATTTTTTATTATCTAAACGAACAAAATTTTAATGAAATGCACTCCCGATTGTTAGACCCAACAATCGGGAGTGCATTTTCTTTCCCACAGTGAACAAAAAATATTAAATACGCTATTCATTAATGAAATAAATTATAATTTCATTTAAAATGATAGCTCTCATTATGAGCTTTAATTATGGGAGTGGTGTCACACTAACTAAATCTAATACATTTTCCAATTTGAATTGTAAAAGCATTTCTTGCTTTACAACCGTTTGTAGTGTTTGACGAACACTATTATTTAGCGTTAACAAATCTGGTAATGTTGTTGGTGGAGGAGTAACACCAGTATCTAATGTTCCCAATAAAAATTGGATTTTCTCCGCTTCACTATTAATAATATGGGCTAATGCCAATTCTTCAAGTGCAATAGAAGCCAAAATTAAAGAAATTGATTGACCAGCAGTAATTGATATTGTTGGAGTTATATTAGGGATATTCGCTTGAGACATGCTCATCTTCCTTTCTGTTTTTAAAATCTATACATCATACGAGCTTCTAAATGATTTAGAGCCTGTCTGCACAGCCCGTATTTTTTTCAGGCTTCAGCACAACAAATTAAAACAATACAAACATGACAGTAGCAATAATATCTTTTGCAAACTGCATTTACTGATCAATAGCACCTAAACTCCAAATTACTATTTAAATGGGACACAAAGCCTTTAGGTTTTATATAGTTCCGTCATTTTCTTTCAATGAAACAATTAATCCATTTGATTCTCAATTAGATTTCTCTCCATTTATTACTGTTTTTACATCTTTCGTTATTGTATCTGCGTTCTACCCTCGCTTTTCCCTGTATTTATAAATTTATTTTTTTAGAAAATCGATATAATTTTTTTATAGATTTTCTCCAACTTAAGTATTCTATTTATTTTTATAGGTATTTTTCCCTTCTTCTGGAGTAAGTTGAAAATAAGGAGGGGATTTCTATGAAATCAATTGGAATCGACCATAGTGACTTAACTATAATTGGACTAACCGAGTACTCAAAAGTTCGTGTTGAACTTGTGACGAAATTATCAAACGGACATTTTTCAGAATCATTTAAAAATCTTTTAGAACCCTTACCAAAAGAAAAACAACTTGAACTGTTACATCATGAAGCCATTCTTGTAGCTGTCGCGAAAATGATTGATGCAAACAATCAAAAGCTTGTAATACAATTAGAGTCACCGTCTCCAAATGAATAATTTTTTATCTCTTTTCAAAATCATTGAACAACCTCTTATTTCTCAGAGGTTGTTCTTAATTTATTATTTGCTTTGTATTTAATTAACTTTATTTTTGAGAGTACCATACTAATACTTCTATTCAATTTCATCTGAGCTATTATAAACTCACCTAGCGCTTAAAAATGGTCTCATATTGATTAAAACAAATAAAAATTTCATAGTTTAGTATCATGATTAAGACTAATATCATATCTTAAATCTAGGTATATTTTTATAATTCATTTAGACTCATAAAAATAATTCGATTTTTTCAAAACACACATTAAGGTAATAAATTTTATCAATTAAATCAGTGAAAGAGGAGTTTTTTATGTCACACGAAGTATCCACTCTCTTAACACGTTATTATGTAAAACTTGGTATGACAGCTGAAGAATACATTATATTAAATTCTTATTTAAATCATTCTAAAATTGAGTATATGCAGCAGGATTTGAATGAAATAGCTGAAATGACAAATAAAACCTTGGATGAAGTTAAGTCTACCTTACAATCATTATTTGATAAGGGGCTCATTAGTAAAGATCCAATACACCATACAATAGATATATTAAAACTGCACCTTAAACTAATTAGTGTTCAAAATGATTCAATATCTTTACACTCTTTAATAACTAAAAGTATTAGAAATTATCAATGTTCTCATACTAAACACAATATGCAACATTTTGGTCAGGTAACTCTTCTAGCTCTTATTGAAGGAGGAATTGCTATTACACAAAGAACTCGTTATATACATGGTGAACTAATGTGGACAAAGCACCACATGCAGAAGTTACCCAAAGAGTTATCTCAATTTTTAGATAAAACAGACCAAGAATGGATTAATAAATATAATGAAAAATTAAAGAACTCAAACCTCCCTACTACTCTAGCTAAACTGCAAAATAAGAATGAATAACAACAAATTTAATACTATAGTTATCTATCATGGAAATAAAGAGCTTCATGGCAATCCAAAATACCTCGACTGCTTAAGCTCCTTCCAAACTACTTATACACCTCCACTTACTAAATCACCATCTTATAACAGAGAAGTTCCTGAAATACCACGAGCAACTTTCTCATTTGCACTAATACAAATTTAATACTCCTATTTCTTAAGGGACAAGCTGGTTGATATCAATAGCATTTCTACTACCAAAGGCAAAATCCATTCTAAATATTTTTGACGCTCAAGATTATATGTCACGATATATCTTTACTACCACGTTCACGACAGCCCATATAGGCTCGTGGGCTAAGCTACTGTTCTCATACCTTACTGATTATTGATTCTCCATTCTGTTTTAGCCGTTTATTCTTGACGACATATATTGCTTTGCGCACAAACTGAGATTAATTCCTGCATCCTCATGCAATATTCATTTTTCAACGAACCAAAGCATTTACAATTTTTAACGTTTTTTGTTATACAGAAGTGATACTTTCATCCTATACTCAAAGACAGACTAGAGTCTTGCAGAAGCTTTCTCATATCACAAAATCTATAAAGATTAATCAACATAAACGTCTAAGTTCTGTATAGAATATAAATTAATCTAGGAATTATCTGTACATTTATTAAGTGCTCTTTCTAAAAAGAGAAATTAACCTTTACTGACTGTTTTTTTTATTTTAATTCACCATTTTATTTAATACGCATAAAATATTTGGAACCCTTACTCGTTAAGCCATTCACTTGTTCATGACTCACAATCTTTGATAAAAATGAATGGCTAAGGTTTCTAAAAAGAGCACTTTGATACAAGTGCTCTTTTTAGAAACCCAAATAAAACTAACCTAAAATTGATTCAAACATGCCTACTTATAATTATCTCATAAGAAACTTTTCAACTGCAATATCATTAAAATAAACCTTTGTCAATCGCTTCGAAAACCTTGTGAACAGAGCCAAGATACGATTTTCTCATCACCAATTTTCCCAAGTATTAATGGTGTCTTTACAGTGAGTAATGCTATTACTATTTGTACAATAAATTTATTCGTAACAGATGCGCGTAGAACTTCGGTATCATATACAATTCCAGCACATTCCTCAATCGCAATTGCTGTCAATAATGTTTCTCTTATTCAGTACAACTGCTCTGGAGACGACCCTGCCACGTTCTGTACAGGTGCATTTGAAGCAAACTTCTATTACTGTGTTAGTTGCTAATAATCAACTAACACAGTAATTTTTCCCTTCACATGTCAGGTAAACATCCGTATATAATTTGGTAAATACCTTTTATAGGGGTCCCGCCACACTATCAAGCTAAGCTTATGCAAAGTCAATTTTAGGCGAGATTATTTCTTTTTTCTAAAGGCTACATGTAGGGAGTTTAAAGATTTGCATACGAAATAAACCCTAACAGGTTTCATTTTTTTGATTTAAGCTGCTTGATTTTCAGACATGGTACAATTGTAAACGACACCTAATATATCAAAGACTGTTTTCTTCTCATATCGATGAGATTTTCGCCCGTTTTGTTGTAAGAGGTTGAACAGGCGAATTAGAATCTTTGATAATTCTTGGGTGTCTTTCTGTATAGCTTGGAAAAGAAGAAGAAAGTAATCTTTTATCATATATATGGCCTTATATTCACTCAGTTCTCGTTTCTTTTTCATAAGAAGTAATTGCCGCATTTGAAACATGGTAGAAGAACAGAGTAGAATGGCAATCAGTTGCCCATACAAATGGCATTCCAATCGTTCTCTTTTTATCTTTTTACAATGATGAATATGAAAGAATGATTTCCACGTTTTAAATAAAATCTGTCGGGTAAAGAACTGGCGCGGTATCAGTTATGACCCGTTTCCAGCCCCTCCCCATAAGAACTGCTCGTGAAGTTTTCCCTCAAGCAGCT
>NZ_JAKUGJ010000041.1:0-17815 GCF_022663915.1 Bacillus cereus group sp. BfR-BA-01331 | reverse complement strand
AACACCCCGAAGTAACGCTCAGGGAGACGAAAGGGTACTTTCGTCGTGGAACTGAGAAGCTCCCACTTCAAGCTTTGCTAAGTGGCGAGTATTTCACTACCCTCAAGTACCAAAAAAAGTCATCCTTTCTAATCTAGCTTATTTAGAAAGGATGACTTTTTTTGATGAATCTCTCGATTCAAGATGAACTACAACCATTTGTAGAGGAATTACAACGATATGTGACACCTGTATTTTTAGAAGAACTTGCAAGAGAAATTGGGTTTGTAAAGCAGAAACGTAAGTTTTCTGGGTCAGATTTAGCCACCATTTATATCTGGATTAGTAAACGAGTCGCTAGCCCTTTTATTAAAACTCAATAAATGTAAGAAAAGTTATAATATTATGTCTTTTTAAATGATAGTTAACCTTTAGTGTATGATTTTCACATTAAATTTTCTTTTTTTACTACGTTTATTAAGAGGAATATTTAAAAATACACTTTTAAATAAACATAATAGCTATCAAAGGCGGGGATTTTCATAGAATTGCTAAATGTTGTGTCAATCATTACTATTAAGACTATATCCCAATGAAATTAGAGTATACTTCTTCTATTCTCAAGACTATAGGCATGAATTTGACAAGAAAATATTTCTGAATTTTTGTATCAGAAGCACCCAAAGAACAAAGCATAAGGGGATTTACTTATGGGAACGGGGGATTTTATGACAAAGAAACAAAAGAAAATATTATCTATCGCATTAGCTACGGGTGTATTTGCTGGAACCTACATTCCAACTGCTTATACGGCATTTGCAGAAAATGAACAAAAAGAAGATTTACAAGAAAATCAAACAAAAAATATTAATCAAAATAGCCTTCCGATAGATTCATATGGTTGGTTTGAGAACCCTTATAAGGGAGTAACTTTTTCACAATTTATAGATGCATTTAATAACAATCAGTGGCAACCTTTATTAGTCAATATTAAGAACAAAGGGGATGCTGGTTCGGGTACTATTTCTTTTCTAAAAGGCATGATGACAACAGGATTATCATTATTACCACCACCAGCTAGTCTTTTAGCAAGCATTTGGAGTGTGTTTATTCCTACTAATGATGCTAACGGAACGGATATGTGGAGGCAATTAGAAACATACATCGATGAAAAAATAGATAGTAAAATAAATGATTATCATAAATATCTTATGGGTGCTGAATTTAATGGGGCTATGTCAGCGATAAAAGAGTATCAACGGGTTCTCCAAATATATAATGACAGTGAAAATAGCTTGAAAAGAGTAGAAGAGCCTGGCACACCAGTAATTGAAGCTGTCCGAGCAGCAGATAGGAAGTTGAAAGAGTTTATTGCTGTTATTCAAACGCCTGAAAAATCAAATGATTCTGTATATCAACAAATAACAGCTCCAATCTTTGTGCAAGCTGCAAATGCTCATCTCTTATTACAGAGAGATATGATTTTATATGGTGAAGAATGGGGAATGGATAAAGATCAATGGCAAGGATATAAGGATAATCAGAAAAAACTTATTCAAGAATATACGAATTATGCTATGAAAGTATATAATGATGGATTGGAAAAAAGGAAAAAAGAAGCTGAAGAGATTAATACGCAACAACCAAATAGAAATACTGACAGATGGAATCATATTAATGATTATGTAAGGGAATATACATTAAGCGTTTTAGATTTTGTAGACTTGTTTCCAGCAACAAATCCTGAAACATATTCTAAAGGCGTAATGCAAGAAAATTCTAGGCAAATTTATTCTTCTATTAAAGGCGCAGTCATACCACAAGGAGGAACAGGGGAAGGAACAACATGGGAAAACATACAAAAGATCCTAGATTCTCAAGAATATAAAGGGGATCTGCACAAGCTTGATATACGATCCTTTGATCGTATTGATGCTATTCAACCATGGTTTTCTGATAAGCAGAATGGTGGTTCCAATTGGACTACTCCTGGATGGACTGGAAATACAAGTGGGGGGGCTTTAAAGACTCTTATAAATCCTTCTGATAATCCGATTACTAGAGTTAAGGCGCAATCAAGCCGTACTCCTAATTATATTGACTTTAAATTTGATACTGGGGGAGATAACCCTTACTTTGGTAGATATTTTTCAGGCGGATCATACAAAGAAGATATTTTTGAATATCCGAATCAAAAACTTTCTCAAATTCACGCATTTAACAGAAGTACCTATCCAGGATTTGAAGGTATTGATGCAGTAGTATTTGGGTTTGTCGACAAGAATCTTACACAGTCGTCCACTTATCTAATGACAAATATGATAACAACAATCCCAGCTGCAAAGTATAACCGTGGAATGAGCAATTTTCAACCACAAGTGGAATCTATACATGCTAAGCAAAAAGCGATGAAAACTGATACTACCAATTCTTATTTAGCATATGGCGTCGAAATTTCTAAAGAACAGGAATATAAAATTAGATATAAGGTTGCAGCTAACGAGAATTCTAAAATCAGTCTTTCACATAGAAAACCTGGTGGTAACTATGCAAAAATAGATGACACTACTATTCCTATTACTGGAAATGCAGCGGACACTGTTAAAGGAGAATATGGTTCTTACAAGATTGTAGAAGGCCCTATTGTTAAGTTAACAAAAGGTGCACATGATTTGAAATTGGAAAATTCACAAGGTAAATTCTCCTTAGATCAAATTGAATTAGAACCTGTGGAACGGGATCAAGTGATAGCGCGGGATAATTTTGACGATCAACGGTTAAATTGGATTAACCTAGGTGGTATTGTAAATGGAGGTATCACAGGGAAAGCTGGTATGATTGGTACAAATGGAGATACTTGGACTTATATTCAAGATCAAGTATTACCATTCTCTAAATATACCTTGAGTATAAAAGTGAAATTGAATTCCAATGATGGAAATGAGCGACAAAAGGTAACGATATTCACAGATAATTTGAAACATGAGCGAATAACAAAAACAGTCGAGCTTAAGGGGAAAGCAGGCTATCAAGAAATACAACTAGAATTTATTACAAGTAGGGATTTAGCAAACACTCATGTTGGGATTCTAACGTCAAATGGAACATCTAATATATTATTTGATGATGTCCAAGTTATAGGTGCAAAAAAAAGCTAAACTAATATGGGTTCTGATGTAAAAACTTTGAAACATATAAAAATGGTTTATCAAACTTGGATATACTGATAGGAGCACCATACATGCCCATCAACAATACCCCTAAGTACCAAGAAAACGTTATTCTTTCTAAACTGATATGCTCTCCTTTAGGTAGACAGATAAAAAATAAAAATCTGTTTGCTTGAAGGAGAGTTTTGTTAATGTCTAAAAAAGTTTACTCTGCGGAGGATAAATTTAACATATTGAAAGAATGGGAGGATGGTAATTATTCACTAAATGAACTTGAGTCCGTTTTTAAAGTAAGTCGCATCAATCGAAGCACTCATCAAGTCCTGAGGGACTGAATCAACGGTTTAATAAGGCGGCCGTCCTACTTTTACACCCCCTACTAGCCGAACTACTAAGAAAAAAATTGGCCGCATCTATGCCGATTTCTTCTCCATACACTTCTGTTTTCAAGCATACTCGTATTTTAGATTCAACTGCATTTCAACTCCCAGATGTATTTTCATCGGTTTATCCAGGTGGACAGTTCCTACATATTCATACAGGTCCAGGTAAACAACATGATCGCACTTACGGCTCTCTGTGTGTCCCAACTGTAACAGCAAATGATTTATGTATCCGAGATTTAGGTTGTTTTCATTTAAAAGACCTTCAATACATACAATATAAAAAGGCAAGCCAGTATGGAAAATAAAATTAACCCAGAATTATTGGAATCATGAAATGAGGCTTTTAAAAGGAATGCTTATTTCTTCAATCACTATCAATTTTGTTTTTTGAAATATCCCTATTTAATCAAAGGGTTATTAAAAATCATATAACGGGAGGATTTATATGAAAAAAATACAATTTTGATATTATTAATATTTATTCTGTCTATTTCCCTTACAAACCATCCCCTTGCAGCCGAAACTTTAAACAACCTTGAGTTTATAAAAGAACAACAGACTAAAAATGAAAGGCTTATTCATATTGATATAAGAGGAAATAATGTGGAAGAATATCAAGAGGCACAACATATGGTTGATAGAATAAAAAAAATAAAAAGCGGCATACTTGATAAATTAGTGGCAGACGGAACATATGTAAAACTTGTTAATTATCCTATCACTGAGTCTGACGAATACAGGGACCTAAAAGGATTAATTCCACGAGGATGGGAAGGGCAAACCAATGCCGAAGGAAAACAATTGACCTGGGATGATGTACCAGGTGTGGGATCTGATATTGGTGGAAAACCTGTAATGGCTAGAATAGGTTTTAGTGAAAGAGGAAAGGGGCATGGTTCCATTAATTTAGAACTTCATGAAATAGCGCATGCAATTGATCGAGTGGTTTTTTTTAATATAAGTCATACTGATTTGTTTGATGTTACTTTCAGTCAAGAGAGACAGAAATTTTTCCCGGATAAATATTACGAAAATAAGGAAGAATATTTTGCGGAATGTTTTACATATTATTATTTTAGCGAATCATCTAAGCAAGAGCTAAAAGATAAGGCTCCATTGACTTATAGATGCATAGATTTATTAATTAAAACTGTTCAAGGGGATTCCAATTCAACAGAACCTATTAATGAACTATTAGACGGAAATCAATTTGCTTGGTCTTTAAAAGGATATAGTGATCGAGAATTCGCAAAAGTAGATTATAACAAGAAGGCAGAGTTAACTATGGTTTTAAAATAAATTCGCGATGTTTATAAAAAAGATACGATGCTCTATCCCTTTAGGTGGTTATCTAAAGGGGTATTTTTATACTAAAAAGGAAAAGAACATCTGAATTGAAGGATAGACTAGGGAACTGTTGTGTGGCAATAAGTTATTCCTGTGAACTACTCGCCACTTAGCAAAGCTTGAAGTGGGAGCTTCTCAGTTCCACGATGAAAGCAACCTTTCGTCTCCCTGACCGTTACTTCGGGGTGTTCCATCCCTAGATGTCCAACGCTTGGACGCTCTTTTGGTACGGTTGATATTTTACGCAGGAACCGAATGGCTTAGTTTTCGCACTCAATTTTCTTCCTGCAACCTCATATATCAAGTTATCAAAGAACTTCATATAGCTAGTTTATCAAAAGCTTTTGGCTATGCCAAACCGAAATTCATCTCCCACCTACCGTTGGGCTACGCCCTTCACACGCTTGAGGAAGGAGAATTTTTTCGGGGAATTCGTTAAATTTAATGTATTTGTAAATGTGGAACAAATTTATTACTTAGATTGTCTATTAAGTGTAATCCTAAAAACTTAGTGCCCAAACTTAATACACTGAATCTGGTTTGACATCTATTTTAAGTACTGCAGAATACGAAAGGACTGATTATCTTGAAAAGTACAAGGATGTTAAAAATAGGGATGTGTGTTGGAATACTAAGTTTAAGTCTTGCAAGTGTAAAACTTTTTACAGGTGAACCATTGTAGGTGGAAGCAAAAGAAAAAGTAGAGAAAACTAAACATACAAATCATGCGGCTCATTGAGAATTCGCACAACTCGAGAAAAAGTTTGACGCTCGACTGGGTGTCTATGAAATCGACACCGGTACAAACTGGGCAGTTACTTATCGATCACCTAATGAACGGTTTGTTTACGCATCTACCTTTAAGGCTCTGGTTACAGGGATATTGTTACTACAATATCCAATTGACAAATTAGACGAAGTTATCACTTATACAAAAGATGATTTAGTAGAGTATTTACCAATTACAGAGAAACATGTGGATAGCGGTATGACTCTTGGGGAAATTGCGGAGGCTGCTATTCGTTACAGTGATAACACTGCGGGGAACACTTTATCCAAGAAATTAGACGGACCTAAAGGATTTGAACGAAGCTACTCCGGGAGACATTTGTGATACAAGTACAGCAAAAACACTTGCTACCAATCTTAAGGCTTTCACGGTCAGAGATGCACTCCAAACTGATAAACGTAAAACCCCTACGGATTGGATGCGCGGAAACGCTACAGGAGACGAACTCATCCATGCTGGTGTACCAAAAGATTGGGAAGTCGATGATAAATCTGGAGCCAGAAGCTACGGAACACCTAATGATATTGCCATCGTTTAGCCACCGAATAGAGAACCAGAGAACCGATTATCATTGCAATTCTGTCCAGTCAAGATGCTATATATGATACTGAGCTAATCGCGCAGACTGCCAAGGTTACAATAGATGCTCTCTAGTGAGGGTATTGATTTTACCTTTGCTTTCTGATTCCCTATATTCCATACCATCTATAGGATAAAATTAGAAGTCGATTCTTTTTACATCAAAAGAATCGTTTTTTACATTCTTTTTATTTCATTACGATTATGCTAACAAGAACCATTATATTAGACGAGTGGTCCAAGAACTCACTATTACAAATATTAGATATAGTACAAAGAGATGAGGAACAGCTCACAATTTCCTTGCTTTAAGGGGCAGCATTATTATAAAGAATAGAGATGAAAATAGTTTGTTCAAGAGTTAATCTTAGTTTTATAGTCTATAGATTAGGAAAATATTGACTGATTCCGATTAAAACACTTTTTAAATATAAGTATATTTCTGAAGGTGACCTCAATAATTTTAAGTAAATCAAAGGGAGAATTGAAAGGCAGGAGAAAGTAGCATGTCAGAAAATTATCGTTCTCGAGAGGAGCGACGACAAGTTAAAAAGAAAAAACACCCCGCTTCTAAAAAACAACAAGGTAAAACATCGTTTTTTCGCAAATTTTTAATCAGTTGCTTACTACTTGGTATTGTAGGATTAGTCGCAGGGGTTGCTACCTTTTTCGTTATGATCAAGGATGCGCCAAAACTTGAGAAAGCAAAACTTGTTAATCCGTTATCCTCAAAAATTTATGATAAAGATGGAAAATTGATATATGAATATGGGAAAGAAAAACGAACGAATATTATGTATAATCAAATTCCTAAATTAGTAGAAAATGCCTTTTTAGCGACAGAAGATGCACGTTTTTATGAGCACAGTGGCGTAGACTTTAAAGGTACTGCACGTGCAGTTTTAGTCAGCCTAAAAGGGGATTACGGCTCTCAAGGTGGAAGTACGATTACGCAGCAAGTTATTAAAAATTACTTCTTATCGATGGAAAAAACGTCAAAGCGTAAGGTTCAGGAAATTTATTTGGCGTATAAACTAGAACAACAATATTCAAAACATGAAATATTAGAGATGTATTTAAATAAAATTAATTTAGGTAACCGTTCATATGGAATCGCAACAGCAGCACAAAACTACTACGGTAAAGAATTGAAAGATTTAACATTACCAGAAGTTGCAATGTTGGCCGGTTTACCGAAAGCACCAAATAACTATGATCCAACGAAAAAAGAAAATGTTCAAAGGGCAACAGAAAGAAGAAACGTTGTACTAGAATTAATGAATCGACATGGTTATATAACAAAAGAAGAAATGGAAAAAGCCTCACAGGTTAAAGTAACAGATGGGCTTAAATCTGCAACAGAACTTCAAGCAATGCCATATCCTGCATTTATGGATGCGGTTGTGAAAGAAGTAGAAAAAGAATTACCAGATGCTAATATTGGATCTGACGGTTTAGAAATTTATACAACATTAGACTCAAAGGCACAGGATTTTGCGGACAAGCTTTTAAATGAAAATATTATAAATTATCCAAATGAGAAATTCCAAGGGGCTTTCACATTTATGGATACGAAAACAGGAGAAGTTCGTGCAATTGGTAGCGGACGGGGTGAAAATAAAGCTGTATTTAAAGGACATAATATAGCAATTGAATTAGATCGCTCAGCAGGTTCAACAATGAAACCAATTTTTGATTACGCTCCTGCAATTGAATATTTAAAATGGGCTACTTACCATCAAATTGATGACTCTCCATTTAAGTATTCAACAGGACAAGAAGTTAGAAATGCAGATAGAAAGCATTTAGGACCAATTACAATGCGTGATGCATTGAAAACATCCCGAAATATCCCGGCTATTAAAACTGCAAAAGAAGTAGGAATTAATAAATCAAAAGCTTTCTCTGAAAAGTTAGGTATTACCTTTAATGTAGTACCGACCGAGTCAACAGCGATTGGTACTAATGAAGCGTCACCAACTGAAATTGCAGGTGCTTATGCGGCATTTGGTAATGATGGTAAGTATACGAAGCCGCATTTTGTTAAGAAAGTAGTTTATCCAGATGGTAAATCAAAAAGCTTTGAGCAAAAGCCAAAACGAGTTATGAAGGATTCTACAGCATATATGATTACTGATATGCTTCGTACTTTTGTTTCATCTGGATTGGGTACAGCAGCTAATATAGATTCTTTAGATGTAGCGGGTAAAACAGGTACAACAAACTATTCTTTAGAACAAATAGCACAATATAATCTACCAGAAAGTGCAACTCGTGATAGTTGGTTTGCTGGTTATACACCACAATATACGATGGCAGTATGGACTGGATATATAAAAGATAGTAAAGACGATTATATTAGTAGTAAAAATACGAAAATTTCTCAGTTGATTTTTAAAGAAATGATGAGCAAGATGGCTACAGATAAGTCGCAATTTAAAATGCCGAAAAGTGTAGTTCAAGAAGGTAGCGAATTACGTATTAAAGGTGAGAAACGTGATTCTTCTCCAAATACGACTGAAAAGCCAAGTAATAATAATCAAAATAAGCAACAAGAAAAGCAAAAGAAACAAGAGGAATTAAAGAAACAAGAAGAGCAAAAGCAAAATACTCCAAATAATAGTAGTGGCCAAGGAAATACAACGTCACCAAACAATGGTAGTGGCCAAGGAAATACAACGCCACCAAACAATGGTAGTGGCCAAGGAAATACAACGCCACCAAACAATGGTAGTGGCCAAGGGAATACAACGCCACCAAACAATGGTAGTGGCCAAGGAAATACAACGCCACCAAACAATGGTAGTGGCCAAGGGAATACAACGCCGCCAAACAATGGTAGTGGCCAAGGAAATACAACGCCGCCAAACAATGGTAGTGGCCAAAGAAATACAACGCCGCCAAACAATG
The DNA here is from genome assembly GCF_022663915.1 of Bacillus cereus group sp. BfR-BA-01331. NCBI lineage: Bacteria > Bacillati > Bacillota > Bacilli > Caryophanales > Bacillaceae > Bacillus > Bacillus cereus group sp. BfR-BA-01331. The sequence continues at coordinate 8,654 of NZ_JAKUGJ010000041.1, read as the reverse complement.
GGGGTGGCCATGGAACGCCAACGCAACCAAGTAATAATGGGAATACAGGAGAGGCTCCAGCCGATAATGGATAATAAGTAATATGAAGAAAGTGTTGGTTCTGTGCAAATTTTAAAAAAAGCATAAACAGGTTGGTAAATGAGGAACAATGTTTAGGAAGTAGCTAGTAATTGTTGAGATTCATTGTACGCTGAAAAGGCGGAGTCTCTTTGTAAAGCGCCCTAAAATTTGTAGAGTTTGTGAATAAATGTCCAATTTTCTATGTTTAGGGGGTACTCCAAGGCCATCACTATCAAGCCATGGCCTTGGAATACCCCCTAAACAAAATTTCTATTCATTATTGACTACTTGATAAATAGATTATGTTTCCATTTTAAAGAGTAGGCAAAGTTTTTTAATGCTTGTTATTAGTTTTGTATGAAGTTAACTTCGATAATTGATTATTGTATTCTTCTAATTGGATTAGATATTCATAATCCTTTTGCAACAACGAAATTTCGTTTTTTTTAGTGTACGATGAATTACATCAATTACTAACGATCGCATAAAATCCATTTGCAATCATACCAACTTTTTATCTGCTAAGAAAATTTGCACCAGTCTCCTTTTGGGCTAGCGTATATATCTTTCTAAATTTACGAATTTCTTTACGATATTATTTAATGTAATGCCTACCCCAGAATCTTCTATAAATTACTATGGACTCCCTCTTGGATTATTGGAAGTTGAATCTAATACTTTACTTTATTTTTTAGGTGTTATTAATAAATATTATTACAATGAGAAGCTAATAGTGAACATTTCAAGAGTGACTATATATTTTTAAGACAAACTGCTGTAGAAAGATTAAGAATTCTTAAGAACTTTTGCCCCTTTTTCTTAAGGTTTGGATTCTAGAGTATGAGTATGAATTCTTACCAGTGGGGTGATTAAGTATGAATACAATTCACTTTCTTATTTCTGTATATAATGAGCCAAAAATCAGTTGGTGCAGCCCTTCCTAGTTTAAGGTTTATTGGAGATAAAATGATTGAAGGAATTGATTTGAAGAAAGTAAATTACATTGTCAAATATGGGCCAAGCACACGTGTATTAAAAGGGAAATTAATTATAAGAAGAAGGAATCTTATGAATTGTAAAATGGCTTAGCAGTATATATTGAACAATATATTAGGGGATTGATATCACTATATTCATTATGTTATTTCTTGTTTTCCGTTTGCAAGTTAACAATAAAGCGACGATAGACATGTCTCACCTGCAAATGTCTTTAATTGTTCAATATTAGAAAAAATGTGGAGGAATAATATGGAGTCAAAAATTCTTATTGTTGATGATGATAAAGAGATTAGAAATCTTATCTCTGTTTATTTAGAAAATGAAGGTCTGAAAACTCAAAAGGCTGAAGATGCTATTGAAGCTTTACAACTGTTAGAAGAAAAGGAGTTTGATCTGATTATATTAGATATTATGATGCCTAATATGGATGGTATTGAAGCGTGTATGAAGATTAGGGAAGACCGCAATATGCCTATCATTATGCTATCTGCAAAATCTGAGGATATAGACAAAATTCAGGGTCTAGCCTCTGGTGCAGACGATTATTTATCAAAACCGTTTAACCCATTGGAATTAATTGCTAGGGTAAAATCCCAATTAAGAAGGTTTAAAAAATACAATGCGTCAATAGATCATAATAAAAGTATCCTAGAAATTGGTGATTTAACCGTGAGTACAGATACACGTCAAGTATGGGTAAGAGGAAAGCAAACAAGGTTAACTCCAAAAGAGTTTGATATTCTCGAACTACTTGCCCGTAACAAAGGGGTTGTCCTGAGCGTTGCAAAAATATATGAAGCTGTTTGGAAAGAGGTTTTTTATAAATCAGATAATACCGTCATGGTGCATATTACAAAAATAAGAGACAAAATAGAAGAGGATTCTAAACATCCCATTTATATTAAAACTGTGTGGGGAATTGGGTATAAAATATGAAGAAGATTAGTTTTAGAAATAAAATAATTATAAAGCTTTTGGTTGCTGTTGCAGTAAGTTTTTTTATCTCGTTTGGTTTTACAATCCTCACTTTTCTATTCATTTTAGATCCATTATTTAGAAAATACGACCATTGGGGTTTGTTTGAATTCAATATCGCAATGTTGTTCTTATTCGCGTTCGCAATCTTTACCTTTATAATACTTTTTTTGATATTGGTTCGAAAGAAAATAGTATATTTGAAGCTCATTTCTGATAATGTGAATGATATTGCCAATGGAAAACTAGGTCTGACAATTGGGATTAAGGGGAAGGACGAATTGACCCAACTTGCTCAAAATATCAACTATATGTCCAAGGAATTGGAAAATACATTTGAACAAGAAAGACGATTAGAACGTACAAAAAATGAACTTATAACCAATGTATCTCATGACTTACGCACACCGTTAACATCTATTATTGGCTATATAGATTTATTAAAAAGAGGGCAATACAACAGTAAAACACAATTACAGGAATACCTTGAAACCACGTATTCAAAGTCACAGAGACTGAAATATTTAATTGATGAGCTGTTTGAATATACTCGTTTATCAGGCATAGATGCTAATTTAAACTTTAATGAAGTCGATTTATCAGGTTTGTTGGAGCAAATAGTTGGAGAATACATTCCTATATTTGAAAAGGAAAGTTTAATCGTTCAAAAATCAATCACGGAAGAAATAATACCTATTTTCATGGATGTAGAAAAAATGGTACGTGTTTATGAAAATCTGTTTATGAATGCGATAAAGTACAGCATGAAACCTTCCGGATTATCCGTATGTCTTGAATTAATAGATAACAAAGCGATTTTGAAAGTATCAAATAAAGTCGAGAAGCCGCCTGTTAGCGATCCAAATAAATTGTTTGAAAGGTTTTTCAGGGGGGACAAGGCAAGAAAAGATGACCAGGGAAATGGTTTGGGGCTTGCTATCTCAAAAAGAATTGTTGAACTTCATCATGGTAATATATATGCAGAATATAAAGATGGCTGGATGTCCTTTATTGTTGAACATCCAATTAAATAGAATGGCTTATGGAATTACAGGTTCCATAAGCTTTTTTTTTATAAAAACTTAAGAAATCTTAAGGATTTTACGGGGTGTTTCCTAATTTTCATAGTTTATCATGAATGTATTCAAAATGATGAGGTGAGTGAAGAAGATAAAAGGAAAGATTTCATTGTAGCTTAAGGGTGGATGCAACATGACTATTTTGTTAGTAGTAAACAAACATAGTAGCTTATTGTAATGAAATAAAAAAACGTAGGAGGATATATATGATAAAACCAGTTGTAGATGTAAAAAACATTCAAAAATTGTACGGTAAAAAAGGTGAGAATCAATCACACGCGTTAAAAGGCGTATCATTCTCGATTCAAGAGGGAGAGTTTGTTGGTATTATGGGGCCTTCTGGTTCTGGTAAAACAACATTATTAAATGTAATTTCAACGTTAGATACAGCAACGGGCGGCATTGTTGAAATTGCAGGTACGGATATTACGAAAATGAAGCAAGGTGAGCTTTCTGATTTCCGTTCGCAAAAATTAGGATTCATTTTCCAAGACTTTAACTTATTAGAGAATTTATCTATATATGAAAACATTGCACTTCCACTTTCACTTCAAGGTGTTTCATCTCGTAATATTGGAAGGAAAGTAGAAAAAGTAGCTGATATGTTAGGCATTACAGCGATACTTCAAAAGTATCCTTCTGAAGTATCTGGTGGACAAAAGCAACGTTCCGCAGCAGCACGTGCGTTAGTTCATGAACCAGCAATTATTTTAGGAGACGAGCCGACTGGAGCTCTAGATTCTAAAAATGCAACGAGTTTACTTGATGCAATGACAAACTTAAATAAAGAACAAGGTGTATCGATTATGATGGTTACGCATGATCCATATAGTGCAAGTTACTGTCAACGTATTTTATTCATTCAAGATGGTGAGCTATATAAAGAAATTCATCGCGGTGGTACACGTGAAGAATTCTATAAAGAAATTTTAGACGTGCTTGCAAACTTAGGCACACAAAAAGCGTAAGGAAGGAAGTTCAATCATGTTATTTAAGCTTTCCATGTCAGGCCTAAAAAGTAAGTTGCAAGATTACATTGTTTTACTTGTTGGTCTTATTGTCTCTATTTCAACTTTTTATATGTTTCAAACGCTAGCATCCAATAAAACGTTCCTTGAATCTAACTCTTCTATTAGGGATATTGCATTTATATTTAAAATTGGTTCCTTCTTGTTAGCAGTTATCACATTTTTCTATATTTTATATGCAAACTCTTTCTTATCAGCTCTTCGCCAAAAAGAATTTGGTATGTATATGATGTTAGGAGCAAAAAAGCATAAAGTTACCTTACTTATGTTTATCGAAACAATCATATTAGGTGCCGCGTCTCTTGTGATTGGAATTACAGTTGGTGTAGGGCTTGCAGAAGGTGTCGGTCAGTTATTAATGAAACAATTAGAACTTCCTGTTAGTGGTTATCAAGCATTTTACATGCCATCTATGACTTATACTTGCATCTTTTTCTTTGTATTATTTGTACTATCAGCAAGTATAAGTAGTATTAAGCTAGCGCGTTTTTCTGTATTACAACTTGTACATGCAGATGCACAAACAGAACGTGTCGCCATAAAAGGAAAAATGAAAGTTGTAGTTGCATCCCTTGGTGTGATTTTATTGGGTATTGGTTATGGATCACTGATCTATATGTCATATGCAAACCCGCTAATTGGTCTGGGATTAATGGCCATTGGATTAATCACAGCAACCGTTGGTACTTACCTTATATTTGGATCACTTCTCCCAGTTATGATTAACAAGTTAAAGAGTAATAAAAAATGTAGTGAAAAAGGCCTCAATGCTTTTACTTTTGCACAATTAAATTTCCGCATTAATGGCCTAACAAATGTGCTTGCAACAGTAGCAATCTTAGTGGCTCTTGGTGCTGGTGGAATTGCGTGTGGTATGGCATTTAAAAACAACATTCTAAAAATGACTGATCAAATAAGAATTTACGATTCAGTCATTCATAATCCAACAGCGGAAGAAAAGAAAATTTTGAGTGGTATCCTATTTCAAGAAAAGTTTGAATATCATTACAAAGTTGATGATAGGTATGTTTATTATCTAAAAGAAGATATAGAGAAAAATCGCCCTTTCATACAAGGTATGAAAATAGAAAAAGTTTCAGAGAGATTACCAATTGGTGCATTTTCAATAAAATGGGTTAAAGGAGAGAGGAACACAAAACAATGGATCCAGGCTTTCAGAACAATCCAGCCAGATTATATGTATCCTGATCATGAAATAAAAGTTGTAGATCAAAACATATACGATGGTATGAAGGGTAAAGAAAATACTGTGTTTATTGGGAAAACAGGTGATTTTGAGAAATTCTTAAAAGAATGGAAACAACTTGATGAATTACAGGTAGTTAAATATAAAAATATGAAATCTGAAGAACTGAATAGTAAGTATCAAACATATAATAATAATCGTGATTTCACCAGCGGAATAATGTTTATGGGATTCTTCGTTGGAATTGCGTTCTTAGCAATGATGGCAAGTTGCTTAATGTTTAAAATTCTATCTGGTGCATCCAAAGATAGCACACGTTATCAAATGCTTCGTAAAATCGGTGTTCGCCGGGAGTTATTAATACAATCGATTTATAAGGAGTTATTCTTTATATTTTTAGTCCCAGCAATTGTGGGTATTGTTCACGTATTAGTTGGTATGAATATGTTCAGAGTTCTTTTGGTTGATCCGTACTTTCGTATTTGGCTACCAATTATTATTTTCGTAGTGATTTACTCGATTTACTATTTTATTACAGTTCAATTGTATAAAAGAATTGTACTTCCGAAAGAAAATTAATGTAATGATATTATTTATACGAAATATCAACATAATCTGCCCCCATTTATTGATCATTCTAAATGGGTTTGGAAATAATAAATGGACTAGCACTACAATCAATAAACGGTGTTTAATGTTCCGTATGATACTGTGTTTTTAGTAATGAGTTTTGGAATTTCCGGAAAGTATTGTTGATAGTGCCATTAGAGAAGTTAAAGAGGAAACTGATCTTGAAGTTAGCAACCTTGTTTATAAAGGACTTTATGAATATGTTAATCCGATCGTCAAAGACCGATATATGATATTTAACTAACACAATTATCGTAGATGTTTCAGAAACTATCCAAAATAAGGGTTATAAAGAATTAGACGTTCGTCATGTTGTAAAATATGGTCGCTATAAAAAAATTCGTTCTTATAAAAAACAGGCTTCCTAAAAACTTAAACAATTGCTAATGGAAGTGTGATCTCATGAAAGAATACATGAGCAATCATAAAAATAGAGTCCTAATAATAAGGGACTCTATTTCTTATGTATATCTTATTTCTGTTATATAATTTACTTTTAGGGGTAGCACCACATCGCTATCAACCTAAGAAATGCAAATACCCCATGCCCATCAAGCTAAGAAAAAATTAATACCCATAGCCATCAACTTAAGATATCGGTTGTTCCCTAAAACGAAAAAAACGAGTTAAATTTACATAAATAACTGCCAAGAGATAAAAATTTCGTTTTGGGGGTACCTCAAAATCTTAGCTTGATGGTGATGTGGTGGCAACCCTTGTAAATTAATGATAGTTCATATGAGAATACAAATAAAATATTAATCTGCTTTCTACATAAATGTTCTTTAATAAAACTAACGGTGGCGTTAGCTTAATAAGCCAAATTAAAAATCGGTTCCTAAACGTAAAGGAATCGATTTTTCTATGCTGTAGTTTTCTTAACGTTGTAAATCCGTATTTTCCTCACGTTATCCCTGGTACAAGAAATCCTATATGATAACCAACACTATTTGGTTCTATTGTTACATAAACCACTTATTCCCACTTTTCGGGGGATGGGCAAAAACACCCTTATATGATTATTTTATCCTGGTTCTCATTTGTCACCTAAACGTTTGTTTATATGACAAGCGAAAATGAAAGCTTAGACGAATAAAGGAATTTTATAAAAAACCAGATTAGAAATAAAAGTAAGCCTATAACCTATTTTTACACGTATCTCGGCTGTACCCCATAATGAAGATTGATTTTATTTTGTAGCAAAAGGGAATAGCAGTAATGGCCAATCGTAAGAAACAAAAAATCAAAAGATATATTAAACTTCTATATTTCATCTATACGTTATCAAATCAACATAAGCCAATAACAATTAGTTAATGGAAGGTTAGGTGGCACTGGGATTACTGTTGTATTATACCCCACAATAAAACTAGGTGGAACAGTTGCAGAAGCCCACCCTAAAGTGAAAAATTGGTTTGCAATTGTATTACCAGAACTAAAAATAGGTGTTTGACCGATAGAACTCGAGTCAATGCCGATAAGTCCCTTTCCGGCAGTATTTTGAATACTGTTACCAACAACTTCTATGAATTTAAATATAGTAAGGTCCGCGTTAAACAATAAAACAGGTACATTCCCTTCATTTACTGTTGTGTTGTTTAGAAGAAATAAACCAAAATTTGTACCCACAAATTCCTCGATATCTAACAGGTGTCTTAATGTAGCGGGAGAAAGGTTATCTTGTGTATTATTGCTTATTACTAAATTCCCTTGAAGTGTGCCTGAATTAACGGTTATATTGGTGATGATGATAAATCTGCATCGCGTGTTACCTGAGTCAGACACAAAGGTGTTACCGTCAATAATGCTTTGCCCAGAAGTTGAGGAAATAATGATATAGAAGTATCCGTTGTTAGGTGAAGCAGCGGGGGCATAGGTAAAATTGCAATTTGTTATCTGAAATTCAGTTGCTTTAATGGCGATGCCAAGTTCGCATACTGAAATTTCACAACTATCAACATATATTCCTGTTGCTAACAAATTATTAATTGAAATAACAGACTCAACACTTAAAACAGAAGGGAAATCTTGGATGATTGACATGTTACGAAAAATAACGTTGGATACTGTAACATTAAACATAGAGATTACAGTATTCAAGGTAGTAATGACGGTAGTTGCCCCTATTCCTTGACCCTCAATCGTTACCGATTTATTAACAGTAACAGTGGTTGTAATTATAAAGGTCTCAGCATCAAGTAATAGTCTGTCACCATTATTAGCGGCAGCTAAAGCTGCATCAATCGTAGTATAAGTCTGCGATGAACCTACAAGTATTGTAGCACCGGTTGGAGCAGGAATAGGTCTAATCATTGGGGAAACTGGTTGAGATAGCTTATAATAGGTGCTTCCTGTTAATAAATCAATATAAATATCTCCCAAATTGCCAATAGCACATGTTGGAGCTCCAACTCCTGTTAAAACCGTAGTACCAGTTGCCGCTGTAGGTCCAGTTATTCCTGTAGGTCCAGTTACTCCCGTAGGTCCAGTTACTCCTGTAGGTCCAGTTATTCCTGTAGGTCCAGTTACTCCCGTAGGTCCAGTTACTCCTGTAGGTCCAGTTACTCCCGTAGGTCCAGTTACTCCTGTAGGTCCAGTTGCTCCCGTAGGTCCAGTTGTTCCTGTAAGTCCAGTTACTCCCGTAGGTCCAGTTGCCCCTGTAGGTCCAGTTACTCC
>NZ_JAKUGJ010000040.1:0-19981 GCF_022663915.1 Bacillus cereus group sp. BfR-BA-01331 | reverse complement strand
ATCAAACTCTCCAATAAAGTTAGTTTGTCTAGCATCTAAAAATAAAAATTGACGTTCACGTTGTTTGTTTCGTTCAGTTTTCAAAGAACTAAAAGCGGGTGAAGAGAATCGAACTCTCGACCAGAGCTTGGAAGGCTCTTGTTTTACCACTAAACTACACCCGCGTGGTCGGGAAGACAGGATTTGAACCTGCGACCCCCTGGTCCCAAACCAGGTGCTCTACCAAGCTGAGCCACTTCCCGTTATGGCGCGCCCGAGAGGAGTCGAACCCCTAACCTCTTGATCCGTAGTCAAACGCTCTATCCAATTGAGCTACGGGCGCTTATTCATGATGTTTTTTCGTCGTTGTATTTTGGCGACTCAATTATCTTACCATACTACATTTTCAAATGCAAGTACTTTTTAAAAGATTTTTTGATGCGGCCGAGAGGACTTGAACCTCCACGGGGTTTCCCCCACTAGGCCCTCAACCTAGCGCGTCTGCCGTTCCGCCACGACCGCGCGGAAAAAACAAAAGTGAGCCATGAAGGATTCGAACCTTCGACCCTCTGATTAAAAGTCAGATGCTCTACCAACTGAGCTAATGGCTCGTAAATGGCTGGGCTAGCTGGATTCGAACCAGCGCATGACGGAGTCAAAGTCCGTTGCCTTACCGCTTGGCTATAGCCCATCGAAATAGTTATCTTCTTTTCAAAGACAAATGTTATTTTACCATAATGTCCAATAAAAAACAACTGCTATATAGCAGAAGTTAAAATGGCGGTCCCGACCGGGGTCGAACCGGCGATCTCCTGCGTGACAGGCAGGCATGTTAACCACTACACCACGGGACCATTTGGTTGCGGGGACAGGATTTGAACCTGCGACCTTCGGGTTATGAGCCCGACGAGCTACCGTACTGCTCCACCCCGCGATAATATTATTTATATAATTTATATGGTGGAGGATGACGGGATCGAACCGCCGACCCCCTGCTTGTAAGGCAGGTGCTCTCCCAGCTGAGCTAATCCTCCGAAGTGGTGACCCGTACGGGATTCGAACCCGTGTTACCGCCGTGAAAGGGCGGTGTCTTAACCACTTGACCAACGGGCCAATATGTATGGCAGAGAAGAAGGGATTCGAACCCTCGCACCGCGTTAGCGATCTACTCCCTTAGCAGGGGAGCCCCTTGAGCCACTTGGGTACTTCTCTGTATGGCTCCGCAGGTAGGACTCGAACCTACGACCGATCGGTTAACAGCCGATAGCTCTACCACTGAGCTACTGCGGAATAATGAAGACAATTTGTATCTTATAAAAATTCTCATCGTAAGTCAAGAAGTTTTTTCACAACATCTTGCGCAAACGTGACATGTTTATAATATACTGGATTGCGTTTTCACTGTCAAGATGTTTTCACTACCAGTTTTAGTTGTCCTTTACACTTTCCACATACATATCTTTGTGTATTTATTTGACGTCTTCTTACATATTGAAAAGAACACCCCATACATTCATACATAGAAACTCTCGTTTCCTCCTCACTAATCATTCGTTTACAAAAACGTGGTGCACCTACTTTCTTTAATAACTCACGAAAATCTCTATCTCGATGCTTATACCCTTTTCCTGTGATATGTAAGTGATAATGACAAAGTTCATGTTTAACAATCCCGACTAACTCTTCTTTTCCATATACTTCGTAATATCGATAATTCAATTCTATATTATGATTCTTCAATAGATAGCGCCCACCAGTTGTACGTAACCTACTATTAAACATCGCTTTATGTAAAAACGGCATTCCAAAGCATTGTAACGATACCTCTTCCACTAACCGCTGAATTTCTTGCTCATCCATTCTCATTCCTCCTAAACTAAAAAATATTTCCACACTTTTCTCCCTTCTTATACATATAGTAAATAGTACATATACCCATCCTCATTCAAGAAGCGTGATTTCTAAAAATGCAGCATTGCTAGAAATCCACTCACCAACCTCTCATCAAAGTTACTTTAACTAAAAGGAGCTACTTTTTTTGAGAGCAGGATTAAACAAGGAGGGATTCCTATGCCCACGTGGCTAAAGAAGCAAATGCAACGTGCATATTTTGAGAAAAACCGGTATCAAATCAAGTTACTAAATGAATGCTGGTTTTATTATAGTAAAATACATCAAAGCTCATAATCAATTAAACTTTCCAGTTCATAAAAAAAGAGCAGTTTCATCTGCTCTCTTTTCTTACTATTCAATCGGTAACATTGATAATGCAACACGACCTTTTTTCGTATCAATATCATCTACCCATACCTTTACAATTTGTCCCACGGATACAATATCTAATGGATGCTTTACAAATTGTTTGCTTAGTTTAGAAATATGTACTAAACCATCTTGCTTCACACCAATATCAACAAAGGCACCGAAATCAACAACATTGCGGATCGTTCCCTCTAATTCCATACCACGCTTTAAATCTTCTAATTTTAAAATCCCTTTTTTCAGAAGTGGCTTTGGCAACTCATCCCTCATATCTCGCTCCGGGCTAATTAAAGCATCCATAATATCAACTAATGTCGGCTCACCAATCTCCGTCTCTTGAGATAATTTAGAAATATCTACTCCTTCGAAACTCTTTTGCAAGTTTGGTTTCCCCACATCATTCTTTGATAACCCTAAGCTCTTCAATAGCAATTCAACATTTTTATATTGTTCTGGATGAATCCCTGTGCGATCTAACGGATTCGCTCCTTCTAATATACGTAAAAACCCGATACATTGCTCATATGTTTTTGCACCTAAACGTGGGATTTTCTTTAATTCAGTACGCTTCGTGAATTTCCCATCTTCCTCACGCTTAGCTACAATATTTTTCGCAACTGTTTTTGATAATCCCGAAACATATTGCAACAATGCAACTGAAGCTGTATTTACATTAACACCAACTCGGTTAACTGCCGTCTCTACTACAAATGTTAATGATTCATTTAATCTCTTTTGAGATACATCATGTTGATATTGCCCCACTCCAACAGATTTAGGGTCAATTTTCACAAGCTCTGCAAGCGGATCTTGTAGACGTCTCCCAATTGAAACAGCACTTCTTTCTTCAACCTGTAAATTTGGAAACTCCTCGCGAGCTACATCAGATGCTGAGTACACACTAGCACCCGCTTCATTTACAATAATGTAAAATACATCTCGCTCTACATTTTGTAATACATCTACTATAAATTCTTCCGTTTCCCTCGAAGCTGTACCATTTCCAATCGCTATCATTTCAACTTCATATTTATCTATAATTGAAATGATTTTCGTTTTTGCATCCTCATATTTACGAGCAGGCGGATGCGGATAAATAACATCTATGTGAAGAACTTTCCCTGTATCATCTACTACAGCTAATTTACAACCGGTTCTATATGCTGGATCTACCGCTAACACAACTTTCCCTTTCATCGGAGGTTGTAATAATAAATTACGTAAATTCTCAGAGAAAATATGAATCGCTTGTTCTTCGGCCGTTTCCATTAATTCTTTACGAATTTCTCTTTCTATTGAAGGTTGAATTAATCGCTTATATCCATCTTCCATCGCTAATTGTACATAATGCGCACTTTTAGAAGCTTCATCAAGAATCATTTTTTTATGTAAAAACTGAAGAATTTCTTCAATTGGCGTGATAACAGAAACTCTTAATACGTCTTCCTTTTCACCACGATTCATAGCTAGTACACGATGCGGCACTACTTTTTGCAACGGTTCTTCATAGCCATAATACATTTCATATATATTCTTTTCATCTTTTTCTTTATCTTTTACAGATGAAGACATAATCCCTTTTCGGAAAGTAGTATTGCGAATCCAACTACGATATGCCGCATTATCCGAAACAAGTTCCGCAATAATATCCTGCGCACCTTGCAACGCATCTTCTGCAGACGCCACTTCCTTTTCTGCATTAACAAATTCCATAGCCTTCTCTGCTGGATTTTCTTTTTTATATAATAATAGCCACTCAGCTAACGGTTCTAATCCCTTTTCTTTAGCAATTGTAGCTTTCGTTCTTCTTTTTTCTTTATATGGACGATATAAGTCTTCTACTTCTTGAAGTTTTGTTGCAGCAACAATATGACGACGCAACTCCTCGGTTAGTTTACCCTTTTCACCAATAAGACGAAGAACCTCTTCTTTCCTATCTTCTAGTTGCATCATATATTGCCATCTTTCTAAGATTGCACGAATTTGCACCTCATCAAGAGACCCTGTCCATTCTTTTCGGTAACGAGCGATAAATGGAACTGTGTTACCTTCTTCTGTTAATTGAATAACATGACGAACTTGCTTTTCTGTAAAGCCTAATTCTTTCACTAACATTTTCATTAACCCTTGTCGATTATCTACCATTTCCATATCCAACCGTAACCTCCTCTATAATAAAAAAAAGTTGCCCTGTAAAGAGAGCAACTTAAACTGCCGATTTAAAAATCTATTAGTCCTAAACTAATTTGTAACGCTTCATCTACACGACTCATCATCACTTCATCCAAATGAGTGATTTTGTCCGTTAAGCGTTGCTTATCGATTGTTCGAATCTGCTCAAGTAAAATAACAGAATCCCTCTCAAAACCGTACCTTTTCGCATCAATTTCCACATGAGTGGGTAATTTCGCTTTTTGAATCTGTGCAGTAATAGCCGCTACAATCACAGTCGGACTAAAACGATTTCCGATGTCATTTTGAATGACAAGAACCGGACGAACGCCTCCTTGCTCAGAACCAACAACTGGGGAAAGGTCTGCAAAATACACGTCGCCGCGTTTTACAATCAAAATATTACCCCCCGCTAACTAAGCGTTCTACTGTATGAGCTGCTTCATACTCTGCTAAGAAAGCTTCAGATGCAATACCAAGATTAATTTTTCCCATTTCAATGTACCCACGTCGCATTGATTCATGTTGGTAGCGTTTCTTCGTCTTATGTTGACGCAATAACAGTTGTGTTGCCTGGCAAATTAGTTCATGGCGATTCTTATTCTCTTGTTTTCCAATTCCGTCCAATTCCGTTACCATTTGCTTTGGCAACCGAACCACGATTTCAGTAGTTACACTTGATTCGGACACAAAAATACACCTCCACCGTCAACTACACACCCAAATATATATATGACACCTATTGTAATAATACCATTGTATGGAGCCTGTTGCAAAGACTTCCTTATTCCTTGCTTATGTTTTCCAATTCATAAATAAAACATTCATCTTCTTTTACTTTTTATCTCTTTCAAACAAGAAATAAAGCAATCCTTCCGTAATATTTCATTGCAACTTATATTAATAACAAGTATAAAAAGAAGCTCCCCAGCGAAAAAGAGCCTATTCTTTATTAGTGAAACTCCTCCAAATGACGAGATGCTGAGTAATAATACCTTCTTCTATATATCGTTCAAATAATTGATTACTTCTACAACTTTACCGTGTCGTATAAATATTCTCGGTACACGGAAGCTTATCGTTGCAATAATTTCATAATTAATAGTCCCGGAATATTCAGCAACCTCGGTAGCACTAATATACTCATCACCTTGTCTCCCAATGAGTGTAACTTTCGTACCAAGTGGCACTTCACAAGGAAGATGTATCATGAATTGATCCATTGTCACTCGCCCTACAATCGGTACTCTTTCACCGTTTACAAGTACCTTAAACCCTTGCAATCTTCTAAGCCAGCCATCTGCATACCCAATCGCAACTGTCGCAATCCATTCTTCGGTTCTCGTTCGGTATGTGACATTATAACTAATCCCATCCCCTTTAATCACTTGCTTAATATGAGCAACTTTCGTATGAAGTGACAACGCCGGTTCCAATTTAAACGGTAAAAAAGGACGTATTTCTACAGATGGGGATAGTCCATACATCGCAATACCAATTCGCACTGCATTAAATGTAATCCCTTGAAATCTTAACGTTGCAGCACTATTGGCTGTATGGACAAATTTAGGGTTCACTCCAAATTCTTTCAACCAACTTAACTGCTGCAAGAACGTATTATATTGCTTATCAAAGTAAGAAGTCTCAACCTCATCGGATGTTGCAAAATGTGTATATACTCCTTCTAACTCTAAAAATGGCGCGCCTTCTAAACTCTTTAAGAACCCCTTTAATTCTTTGCGTTCGCGTATTCCAATTCTCCCCATACCACTATCAAAATTAATATGGAATTTCATTATTGATGAACCATCCCAGAGCTTTATCGCGTCTTCTACCCATTCTTTTTGAAAAACAGTTAATGCTACATCATTTTCAGCAGCAACATTTACATCACGAGGAGGGGAAGGACCTAATACTAAAATCGGTGCAGTAATACCAGCCCTCCGAAGCACTAAAGCTTCATCTAAAAAAGCAACTGCTAATCTTGTTGCCCCTGCTTCTAATGCGGTTTTAGCCACTGGTACATAATCGTGCCCATATGCATTCGCTTTAACTACAGCAAAAATTTCTACATCACTTGGAATGAACTCTTTAATATGCGTAACATTGTTATAGATCGCATCTAAATCCACTTCCACCCAAGTGTCACGGTAAAACGGTGCTTCTTCCATAAATACACTTCCTTATACACGATATGCGAAGCTTATTCTTTTATATGCTTCTTTTATGAAATCCACCTTCAAACTAAGAAAAGACGTGGTGCACATATATCACCACGTCTAAGAAGTTTACTTCACCTGCTTCGCTGTAACCGAACGAGCAACCATCAACAACTCATTCGGCTCTAAACCTTTAGACACGAGCATATATTCTACTCCGTTATGTGACCACGTTACAGAGTCTTTCGTCAATGCACCAATCGTGAAACCAAGATCAACCGGCTCTCCACTTACACTTACCGCCGATGAGGCCTCTGCAACTTTTGACTTTTCTTGTATTAAAGTAAAGGATTTCTTACTTCCAGTGTATGTGAGTATTGCACGCTTGCCACTGTCTGTCTTCAACTCTTCTTCCTCTTTCAAAGTCATACCTTGCGGTGTATCACGTGGATACAAAATAGCAAACGGTTTGTCTTCTTTCGCTGCCGTCTGAACATCTACTTGTGCTCTAGACATATTTTGTTTCGTATCAAATGCACCTTTATCAAACTTTGCATCAAACTTCACTTTAGTGAAATCTACTTTTACAAGGACATTTTGATCATTATCCATCAATTTCACAGAAACTGGTGTTAAATCACTTTTATTCAGCTTAATCTCTTGTTTCGGCAACATATTTTGATGTTGATAATTTGTTTTTGTTTTAAACACATAATACTTATCTGTTTTCTCGAAAGAGAGGTTTTTCTTATCTTGCAAAATATCTCTTACAAGTGATTCATATAAATAAGCCTGGCTACTATTTTGCGGCCAATCACTTTGAAAACGGAAACTCTTATTAAGTGCCGGTGTTAATACAAATACACCTTCATCATTCCTTAAAATAATTTGACTCTGATCCTTTTTCGCATTCTGCAAATTCACACGATAATACGAAGGTTCTTTATGCCAAATTTCTACATTGTACTCTTGAGGTTCATTTCCTGTTTTAATAGATAATTTCGCTTCAGCTTGATAACTCTTCATACTTTTAACTTTTGTTTCTAAATCTCTCACAACATCTTCTTGTTTCTTTTCCATACAACCCGCCAACACAAAAACGGTCAATAAACCGACAAGAACTAAAAACAGACGCCTTTTCATCACTTCAGCCCCTTTGCCCCTATAAATGAATGGAAGATATGCCTTCCTTATCGCTACCTCAAATATATGAGACAAAGATATAAAATATGCAGACTAGCGTGACGAGCTTTCCAAAACAACTTGAGCAACGGCAAATTCTTTACTATGACTAATTGATAAATGAACAATATGCTCTGTATTTGTAATGATAATCGGCTTACCTCTATCATCATTCCTTACTTCAATATCTAAAAAACTCACTTCTTTCCCGATACCGGTCCCTACCGCTTTAGAATACGCCTCTTTTGCTGCAAATCTTCCAGCTACGAATTCTGTAAGACGACTTCCTTTCAGCCCCTCGGCAACACTACGTTCTCTTTCAGTTAAAATACGTTCCATAAATTTAAGCTTTCCATCTAGCATTTTTTCAATTCGATTTAACTCAATAATATCGATTCCAATCCCTATAATCATTTCAAAATCCCCTTCTTCTATTTAGCTTTCTTCATTCATATTGTAAGAATAACAGAGAATCTTTCTGATGCAAAAGGAGTGATACTAACAACATGCTAATACCATCCACTCGCATTTCCTTACAACCGATTATCATTTCTTTACTTCTTATACAATTAGTCATGATTATATTGAGCGACTTTTCCCTCTTTCACCTGGCAACCTACAATGAATATATCGCTAAAGGAGAATGGTGGCGTGTCATAACTTCCTTACTTGTACACGTAGACTTACAACATTTCCTTTCTAATAGTATTTGTTTATTTGTATTTGGTTCTTCTATCGAAAAACAACTAGGACACTTTTCTTTCATCATTATTTTTTTCCTTTCTGGCATTCTCGGGAATATTTCTTCTTATATTATTATGCCTCTTGAATATATTCACGCCGGAGCATCTGGTGGTATTTTCGGATTACTAGGCGCCCAATTATTTTTATTGTATAGTCGATATCGTTCTTCAAAACCAAGAGACATCGCTATTTTTTCAATAATGATACTTATATTACTACTATTTACTTTCTTTAATCCCTCTGCCAATCCTATAAGCCATTTAACAGGACTGATCATCGGCGGCATGTGCACCCCTTTTTTAACAAAAAAAAACGATGGCGCAGAGCTTATTTAATATAGAAGCTCGCACCATCGATAATTTCCACATCTGTTTGTTTACTTAACTCTCTCATTAGTTGAAATAAAGACTCGTCCTTTTTCTTCGCCTCAATCATACAATCAATTCGCGGAACACTCCCCTTTATCTTTTTCAAAAAAGATAAGAAAGTATCTACATCAATAAAATCTGCATGTGCTCTCGGGTTCTTTCCATCTCTAGGACTGGAGATGTGCATTTTAACTGGTAACAAAGACGATTCCCACGTATGTACAACACGCGCCCAATCTTCATGCCAATCTTCCTGGTCATTATTCATCATATGGTGGTGCAAATCAAACACCACTGGAATGTCTAATTTCTCACCTAAATACAATGTTTCTTCTAAAGAAAAGGTCGTGTCATCATTTTCTAATATAATCATCTCTTGAATACCTCTTGGAACAGTTGACCAATTTTCTATAAAGCGTTCTAATGCAAGCTCCTTATCTTTATAACCTCCTCCCACATGTAATACACATCGTTGCTTATGTTCAATTCCCATACCCTTTAACAATTTTTTGTGCATCTGCAATGTCTTTACAGATTGTTTGAAAATACTCTCCTCAGGTGAATTTAGTACAACAAAGTGATCTGGATGGAAGTCAATTCGCATATTCATACGAATTGCATATTCACCTAATTCTTTCAGATTTTCTTTTAAAGGACGAATATAGTTCCAATCTAACAACTCCTCATGATTCGCTAAAGGAATAAGCTTGGAACTAAGTCGAAAGAAAGATATATCATGCCCTTTATTATGTTTTAATAACCGTAAGCAATTTTCCAAATTCGAATTAGCGATTCTTTCAAGTTTACGAATTGCAGCCTCTCGATCATCAATCCGCTGAAACTGTGCATATGTCATCGTTTGAGATGGAGAAGCATTCTTCAAATGTACACTCATCGCAACATACCCAAGTCTTACAAGCATATAGCACCTCATTTCTATACGAGTTACTATGTAGTATGCACAATTACAGAAATAAAAAAAGAGAATGCCAGCAAAGGGCATTCTCTTTTTTATTAAGCTTGTGGACGGCTATGATGTTTTCTTTCGCCGCGTCCATTTGAAGATCCAGGGCGACCTTCACCTTTACGACCACGGTTACCATCACGGCTACCAGCATCACGGCTACCGCCATCACGATTACGATCACGGTTACGACCATCGCCACTTCCGCTTCCACGTCCATCACGATTGCGATCACGGTTACGACCATCGCCACCGCCGCGTCCATCACGACTACGATTACGGTTACCATCACGGTATCCACTTCCGTTACCACCGCGTTTTTTAGAACCGCCACCGCCACCTCTTGAAACAACTGGTGGTTCTGATGTTAAAGCGATCGGAGTTGTATCCGGCTCTTTTGTCATCATTTTTAAAGCAGCAGCTACTACTGTTACAGAATCATTCTCTTCTAACATTTCTTCTGCAATACGCTTGTAGTATGATAAGTTATCATTTTCAATTGTGCTTTGAAGTTTTTCAGCGATTAAACGTTGTTGACCTTCTAACGCCTCGTCAAGTGTCGGTGCGTCCATACGATCAACCTTACGTTTTGTTGTACGCTCGATATTTTTTAATTGTCCTGATTCACGTGGTGTTACAAATAACATTGCAATACCTTTTTTACCGGCACGGCCAGTACGACCGATACGGTGAACGTATGATTCTGGATCTTGTGGGATATCGAAGTTGTATACGTGTGTTACGCCTGAAATATCAAGACCACGTGCAGCAACGTCTGTTGCAACAAGAACTTCAATAGTACCTTCTTTAAATTTACGTAATACAGACATACGCTTCGCTTGTGTTAAGTCACCGTGAATACCTTCTGCTGCATAACCACGTAAGTTTAATGCTTCTGATAATTCATCAACACGACGCTTTGTACGACCGAATATGATTGCAAGCTCTGGAGATTGAATATCTAGTAAGCGTGTTAACACGTCAAACTTTTTCTTTTCTTGCACTTCTAAATAGAACTGCTGAATGTTTGGCATTGTTACTTCTTTTGCTTTTACTTTAATGTGTTGAGGCTCAGTCATGAAACGCTCAGCAATACGACGGATTGGATCTGGCATTGTCGCTGAGAATAATAATGTTTGATGTGTTTCTGGCACATCTGTTAAAATCGCTTCAATATCTTCAATGAAGCCCATGTTTAACATTTCATCCGCTTCGTCAAGAACAACAGTCTCTACGTTTTGTAAGCGAAGTGTTTTACGGTTGATATGATCTAAAATACGACCCGGCGTACCTACAATAATGTGTGGGTGTTTTTTTAGAGCACGAATTTGGCGGTTAATATCTTGACCACCATAAATTGGTAGAATACGAACACGTTTATGTTTACCAATTTTGTATAGCTCTTCTCCAACTTGAATTGCTAATTCACGCGTTGGCGCGATAACAATACCTTGAACTGCTTCTTTATTTGTATCCACTTTATCTAATAGTGGTAATCCGAATGCTGCTGTTTTCCCTGTACCTGTTTGCGCTTGCCCAATAATATCCTTACCTTGCAATGCATGTGGAATTGTTTCAGCTTGAATCGGCGTAGCCTCTTCAAAGCCCATACTTTCAACAGATTGTAGTAAAGACTCACTTAATCCTAGTTCTCGAAATGTTGTCAATGTTACTTCTCCTTTTCTATCCTATACTTATCATTTAAAAAAAGGCGTTTTCCGAACTTGCGGAAAAGCCATTTTCCTGAATACTTACGTATATAACCGGGCGTATATTCTTCACGAAAATACTTCTAAACGTTATTACACTTTATCAATTATAAGTTTTGTAGGTGTAAAAAGCAAACCCCAACTGTTACCTTATTTCATATTCAGAGCTTTTTTCTTTACTTTTATTTTTTTATCGTTTACTGTAAGCGCTTATTATAAGTTTCCACTATTTTCGTGGCTATCATCCCTATTTATATACACCAATTATTTCAACATCGTAATTACTTCTTCTAATTTCATGCCGCGAGATGCTTTTACTAATACAACATCTTTCGTACCGACTACTGCTTGCAACTCTTTTATTAACTCTTCTTTACTATCATACGCTTTTACACGGTCTTTAGGGAAATTAATTTTTGCACCTTCAGCAATTTGAGCCCCTAATTTACCATATGTGAATACATATGAAATTTTTGCTGGATCAATTAATTTACCTACTTCATAATGAAATTGCACTTCTTGATTTCCAAGTTCTAACATATCACCAAGCACAACAATTTTTTTAGCAAATCCATCTAAACCATTCATTAGGTGGAACGCAGCTTCCATAGCTGTTGGACTAGCATTATAAGCATCATTGATAATTGTTAAACCACTATCTGTTTTTACAATTTCCATACGCATACCTGTCATTTGAAGTGTTACTAAACCTTGTTTCATTTCTTCCCACGTTACACCAAAATGTTTTGCAATTGCCATTGAAGCAAGCGTATTATATACATTATGCTTTCCTAGTACTGGCAAATAGAATGACAAAGTTTCATCCCTGTTCATCTTAAAGTGTGTCCCAGTAGCCTGCAATGTTACAGTAGTTGGATAGTAATCATTTGCTCTCGCATCACCAAATGTAACTGTTTCAGCTGCTAAATTCATTTCTGGAACACGATTCGTTAATAGCGGCTCATCTCCATTATATACGAACACGCCACCCTTTTGTAAACCTGTAACAATTTCTAACTTCGCTTCAGCAATCGCCTCACGAGAGCCTAAATCCATTAAGTGCGCCTCACCAATGTTCGTAATAATAGCTGCATTAGGACGAGCTAACTTAGATAGAAATTCAATTTCTCCTCGGCTTGACATGCCCATTTCTAATACAGCTACTTCTGTATTTTCCTCTAAATTTAAAATAGTAAGAGGTAAACCGATGTGGTTGTTGAAATTACCTTCTGTTTTTTGAACTTTAAATTTAGTCGCAAGAATACTTGTTACAATATCTTTCGTAGATGTTTTACCATTACTACCCGTTACACCAATAACTTTTACATCCAATTGATCACGATAGTTTTTCGCTAACATTTGCAATGCTGCTAGTGTATCTTCTACAAAAATAACCGGAAGATTTTCAGGTGGGTTTTCTACATCTTTCATCCATAATGTAGCAATCGCCCCATTTTCAACAGCTTTGTCTACAAAAGCATGTCCATCGAAACGTTCACCTTGAATTGGAACATATAAATTTCCATTTTCAATTTTCCTCGTATCAATAGACACTCCTTGTATAGTAATTCCCTCATACTGCTCTGCTAATCCAGTACCATTTATCATCTGCTCTACTTGTTTTAACGTTCGATTTATCATGAAAACACTCCTTACATAGAGGAAGCACTATTCCTTCGAATAGTGCTTCCTCCTTTTTTGTTAGATTGTATATTTAATTTTTTGTTTTTCTTCGTGACGCTCAATCGCTAAGCGAATTAGCTCTTCAATTAATTCCGGATACGGTAACCCTGTATGTTGCCATAATAGAGGGAACATACTAAACGGCGTGAATCCTGGCATTGTGTTTACTTCGTTAATATATACTTCTCCATCTTTCGTTAAGAAGAAATCAGCTCGTGTTAAGCCCGAACCATCTAATGATTGGAATGCGATAATTGCATCTCGCTTAATTACATTAGACTCTTCTTCTGTCATTTCAGCTGGAATAATTAACGCTGTATCACCATCGATGTATTTCGATTTGTAATCATAAAAATCTTTTTTCGGTACAATTTCACCTACAACTGAACATTTCGGCTCATCATTACCTAATACACCAACTTCTACTTCACGACCTACAATATTTTCTTCTACAATAATTTTACGGTCAAATTGGAATGCCTCTTCGAATGCATTCTCAAGCTCTTCACGATCGTTACACTTATTAATACCAACACTTGAACCAAGGTTTGCTGGTTTTACGAAGCAAGGATATCCTAATACTTCTTCTACTTTTTCATATGCTGTTTCACGATCTTTTTCCCATGCGCTACGAATGAAAGATGCATATTTCGCTTGTTTCAATCCAGCTTCTGCAAAGATATTTTTCATAACAACTTTATCCATACCAGCAGATGATGCTAATACACCGTTACCTACATATGGAATGTTTAGTAATTCTAATAACCCTTGTACTGTTCCATCTTCGCCATTCGGTCCATGTAATAATGGGAAAATAACATCAATTGCATCTTCTTGTTTAGAAGTTGCCGTTGGGATAATTTCTGTACTTAATGATACAGGAGAAATTGTATTCTCTTCCCCACTCATTTGTAATGCCTCAACATTTGTTACTTCGCCTTCAATACGCTCTCCACGCATCCATTGGCCTTGTTCTGTAATATAAATTGGATGAATCTCGAATTTATCTTGATTTAATGCTTTAATAGCAGCAAGAGCCGTTTGTAACGAAACTTGATGCTCAGCTGATTTTCCACCGTATAATAAACCTAATTTAATTTTTGTCACTGAAATCACCCTAACCAATTGTTTTCATTTTTCTATTTTAGCACTTTTTATAAAAATAGGTAGTTCCTATTTGAAATAAAATGTAACTTCCACAAATAATTAAAAGACACCACTTATTGGTTTTCTACACTTTTTCTCTTTAATTTCTACACACCTAAACAAAATTAAACTTTAGAGCAAAATTGCTATCTAATCTAGTTATGTACCTAAAATATGTAGAAATCCACTTTGTGTGTATGTCATCTATATTACCCTACCATTTGTGGGGGGTGAAAAAACATTGATTAAAGTTTTATTTTATTAAGAAGACTGTTTTGTAGGCGTATCTTTTTGCCTCTGCTCAACAAGACGATCTAAAGAAACATATACAAAGCCTGCAACTACACACCCTACACTTAAAATTGTAAATAAGTAGTGACCAAGCAAACGATCCAATAAAAAACCACCAAGAAGTGGACCGAATGCACTTCCTGTAATCCACTGCAAACTCGCCGCCCCCATATAGGTTCCTCTCAAATGCTCAGGGGCCAAATTCGCTACAAACGTCATCTGTACAGGCGACATAATCATCTCGCCTAACGTATATATGGCATAAACAAACATTAACGTCATTAAAATAATTGTAGCATTTGTATCATATTCTCCAAACCACTTCGGTAACCATCCTATAAAAAACAAACCAATTCCGAACAAACACGCACCGTATAACATTGTCTTTCCAACAGGTTTATCTGTCGCCCATTTTGAAATTTGAAATTGAAATAAAACAACTAATAGACCATTTAATGCCATTAAATATGGGTATGGATTGTTGACTCCAAAAATATCCTTCATTTCGTTATCAAAGTGAAGCGGTAACATGCCTTCTGTTTGAGAAAACCCCATAGAAATAATGATCCCCGCTAACAAATAAATCATTAACGCCTTATCTCTCATTAAAATTTTCCAAACTGCTCCGGATTCCTGCTCTTTACTTTTTTCCGTCATATCCGTAATTTTTGGCATTGTTTCTTTAATAAGTACTAACACTAGTAGCGCATAAAACAACATAGCGGATGAAGCAATAATAAACACGAGGTTCTTTGATAAAACAACTACTGATGCTCCCATTATCGGTCCAATTGCAGCACCAATATTGTGTCCCATTCGCAATAAACCATATGCTTCTGTTCTTTTTTCTGGCGCCGTCACATCTGCAACCATCGCTGATGCTGCTGGATGAAATAAAGAATTACTTAACCCTAAAAAAATAGATAAAATAGCGTATGGAATAAATCCTTCGATAAATAAAAAACCGAGCATTAATAACGCATTACTCGCCATTGAAAATATCATAATTGGCTTTCTTCCATATATATCAGCTATTCTTCCGCCTATAAGCGAGCCAAAGCTTGCAGCTATTGGAGAAAGCGCCATAATGATTCCAACTTGTAATAAAGAATCTACCTTATCTTTTAAATATAGTGCAAAAAAAGGCATTAACATCATCATCGCAATTCCGTTCAATGTCTCACCGATAAATCGAATCCATACGTTACGATCCATCTCTCTTAACTCACGCCATGTATTTTTCATAAATTCCCCCCTTAGTTCCCCAACAATTATATTATATATAATTAGAAAAATGTAAATTTTCAAACACAAAATTTAGCCATAACAATCCCTGTCGAAATAAGTAGAAATTCTTCTGAATATGCACGATCTTTATCACTCTTTCTATATATCTTTCTATATATCTTTCTATAACTTTTTTTGGTATTATTATACATGTCGATTCCATAAAAGAGGCATGCTCCCGTAGTGAGCATGCCTCTTTTTACTTATTTCGCAGTATATGAACCCTCTTCAATCCAGCTATACATATATTTTTCATCTTCCGTCTCATGTGCTTGTTTTACAATACGAAGCGGACGGAATGTATCTATCATAACAGCCAGTTCAAGTGTCTCTTTCTTCCCTATACTCGCTTCTGTTTTCCCTGGATGTGGCCCATGCGGGATTCCGCTTGGATGAAGCGTAATAGAACCTTCTTCTACACCTTTTCGGCTCATAAAATTACCTTCTACATAGTACAGTACTTCATCACTATTCACATTACTATGATAATATGGTGCCGGAATAGATTCTGGATGATAATCGTATAAACGCGGTACGAAAGAGCAAATGACGAAATTATGCCCTTCGAATGTTTGATGTACTGGTGGTGGCTGATGAATACGACCTGTAATTGGTTCAAAATCCTCCACATTAAAGACCCACGGATATAAATACCCATCCCATCCAACAACATCTAACGGATGGTGCCCTAACACATGCTTGTGCATATAACCTCTCGACTTTGTCATTACGACAAACTCACCTTTTTCATCATATGTCTCCAATTTCTCCGGTCCACGCATATCTCTTTCACAAAACGGACTATGTTCTAACAATTGCCCATATTCATTGCGATAGCGACTTGGTGTTGTAATTTGGCTATTTGCCTCTACAACAAGAAACTTAGTCTCTCCCTCATCTGGAATAACACGATAAATCGTTCCAATTGGAATTGTTACATAATCACCTTTTCTATAGTGAATCGTTCCAAACATCGTTTCAATTTTTCCTGTTCCATAATGAACAAATAACATTTCATCGCCATCACCATTACGGTAAAAATAATCCATTTTTTCTGTTGGACTCACTACTCCAATTAATAAATCCTCATTCCCAAGCATAAAGTTTCTTCCGCTTACTGCATCACCAGTTTTTTTATTTTCTTTCGTACGGAAGTGGCGATGAGCAAGAGTAACATCCTCTTCATACTGTAACTGACAAGAATGCGATAATGCCGCATGCCCTACTTCTGTTGGCATATAATGATGATACAAAATAGACTGGGTACCAGAGAAACCTTTTGTCCCCATTACCTGCTCACGATAAAGCGATCCATCTTTTTTACGAAATTGTACATGTCGTTTATGAGGTAGCTCCCCCATGTGACGATAAAACATGCCCATCACCTGCTTCCATTTCTTTTTTGACCGTATTACGTAACGTACCTAAACCCGTAATCGACAGCTCTACAACATCTCCATCTTGCAGCCACTCTTCCGTACCAAGCTCCAAAATACAGCCCGTTCCCACTGTACCAGACCCGATAACATCCCCTGGATATAACGTAACATCTTCCGAAGCACGTTCAATCATTTCAGAGAATGCATAATAAATATCTTGGAAATTCCCTTTTGATAACAGTTGCCCATTTACATGAGCAGTCATCTCTAAATCATAACGATCACCATTACGATAAACGTCTAATTCCTCTTTCGTAACGAGATACGCTCCTAATGAAGTTGCAAAATCTTTTCCTTTCGCTGGACCGAGTCCCACTTTCATTTCTGTTGCTTGTAAGTCCCTTGCACTCCAGTCGTTCATAATGCAGTAACCAAAAATATATTCCTCTGCTCGTTCACGAGAAATGTTTCGTCCTTCTTTCCCAATTACGCAAGCAATCTCTAACTCATAATCAAGCTTTTTAGACTTCTTCGGACCAATAACAAAATCATCTGGCCCAATAACAGCACGGTGGTTCGTAAAATAAAAAACCGGGATATCATACCATTCAGGTACAACATCTAGCCCCCTTCTCCCGCGGGCTGTTTTTACATGCTGCTCAAATGCATAAAAATCTCGAATGCTACTCGGATTAGGAATTGCCGCTGCTAATTGAACTTCCTCTAAGGAATATATACCCTTTTCAGGATTCTTAATATTACGCAATACTTCTACATACTCATCTGCTTTCTCTAAAAAGGCGAACATAGAAGAAGGTAATTGTCCATTACTTGCAAGATTCATATCGATTACTTTGTCACCTTCAAGCCATCCAGCTCGCATTTCTTTCGATGGGAGACGAAATGTAACAAATTTCATCGTGATTCCTCCCTATGAAAATGAAATTTCCACCAACAAAGGAACTCTTGCTGGTGGATACAAATTTTATAAATTTCCGCGACGCTCTTGTTCTCTTTCAATTGATTCGAATAACGCTTTAAAGTTCCCTTCGCCAAATCCACGAGAACCTTTACGTTGGATGATTTCAATAAATAGAGTTGGACGATCTACAATTGGTTTCGTAAAGATTTGTAATAAATAACCTTCTTCGTCACGGTCTACTAGAATCTTCAATTCTTTTAATCTATCAATTTCTTCATCAATTTTTCCAACACGTGCTGTTAACTCATCGTAATACGTATCTGGCGTATCTAAAAACTCCACGCCATTTGCACGAAGTACTTCAATTGTTTTTACAATGTCACTTGTTAATAAAGCGAGATGCTGTACACCTGCTCCGTTATAGAACTCTAGATATTCTTGAATTTGTGATTTTCTTTTTCCATCCGCTGGTTCATTAATCGGAAACTTAATACGGCTTCCATTCGTCATAACTTTTGACATTAATGCCGAATACTCTGTACTAATATCATCATCGTCGAAATGGATCATTTGTTTAAATCCCATGACGTTCTCATAATAACTAACCCATTCTTCCATTTTCTCAACGTTACCAACTACATGGTCTACAGCAATTAAACCAGACTCTTCAAATGGAATATTAAATTCAACCTTTTGGAATCCTGGCATGAATGTTCCTTTATAATTTTTACGCTCTACAAGCGTATGAATTGTATCACCATACGTACCAATAACCGCTTTCTTCAAGGTACCTTCCTCATCTGTTAACTCTTCAGGAGGAGTAATCGCAACAGCGCCACGTTTTACAGCTTCAGAGTAGGCTTTATCAACATCATCAACAAGTAAAGCCACATCCTTCACTCCATCACCATGAGTCTTTACAAACTCTGCAATACGACTATCGCTACTTAAAGCTCCAGACACAACAAAACGCATATTTTTTTGCACAAGAACATAAGATACCTTTTCACGGTTTCCTGTTTCTAATCCAGAATAAGCTACAATTTTGAATCCAAACGCTCTCGCAAGATAATAACTTGATTGCTTTGCATTCCCTACGTAAAATTCCAAATGATCTACATCACGTACCGGAAAAAAGTCCTCCATTTGTGCAGCTAGCGTATCCATAGATTTTTGTTTCATAATATCTTCATCCCCCTGTAAATAGATTAAATGGTCTATACTTAAAACCAACCGAAAACGCTTCCAACATCAATTAATAGAAATTAGTTAGCAAGCTAACAATTTCCGACCTTTAAAATTTTCTATCTTTTCTGTCAAATTCCTCTTTTTTTCTTACATATAAAATTCGACTTTTTTCTCTTTAAAGTAAGGGGAAAATATTAATACTTGAAGGTATATATGAGAGGAAAACAAAAAAGACTCCAACATATTAACTACTTACTAATACGTTAGAGTCTTTATTTTTTTTGAATGATTGTATTTATATTTTTCATACTAATATATTTGCAAGGAATAGAATAAATGATGTTAATATTACCGCTCCGCCTAATGATCCTAATAAATCTGTTTTTGTTACTTGTAACACTTGTTCACTGTTCATATTCCTCATTCTCCTTTCATTTTGTACAATTTAAAACTTTTATTATACTAATACGCTTGATAGAAATACGATTAATGCTGTTAATACTACCGCTCCGCTTGCTGATCCTAAGAAGTCACCTTTTGTTACGT
>NZ_JAKUGJ010000039.1:0-22372 GCF_022663915.1 Bacillus cereus group sp. BfR-BA-01331 | reverse complement strand
AGCATAATTAATTCTCATCATTTTACCATTGATTCTTATTAAACTAAACTGCCATTAAGTTATTTGGGGTATTTGCTCTTCTTTGCTTGATGGGGTCACCATATCATTTTAAGAAAATTGTACGCTAAGAAGTTTATAAAGGTGATATGTACTTAGTAAACGTTTGTAAATGTTTTTTGATAGGTTTATAAACGTTTCAAACCTTGGTTTAACAGGACTTAAAGGTATATCTTTACAAACTACAGTCACTTTTCCCATTAGTGAAAGTAATATTCCAGTTGATATTTTAGAAAACACCGAATTTCCAGTGCCAAATATTTCCTGTAATGAATTCCTAGTTACTTGTAACACATTCCCTACAATGTTATACGATTCATCTATATCTGAAGTATCTTCTATTTCTCCACCTATTGCTGTAGCACCGCCTAATGCTTGTAGCCAATTCCCTGTAATCACTAGCTCTTTTTGCGTTTTATCTTCAAAGTCTATAACGAGTCCAGTTATAACCGTTACATTACCGATTGATTGAATTTCGTTACCAATCATTTCAAGAGATATTTCGCCTTGCCCATCAGCTTCCAGAACATTCCCAGTTACCTGTAATACATTCCCCCATACGTTCAAGTCTTCTCTCAAGTCGCTACTCAACATTTTTAAGGGTGTACTCCCAATTGCAGCAATAATTGTCCCTACTGCAACAAACCAAGCGCCAACTATCTCCTTAATCGGATCATCCATTCTCAATCTACTCCGTCATTAATTTATTACTTACAGAATATGTATTTGCGTATATCCATGTTAATATCCTACTTTTCTCCCCTCTTGAATAAAACTCAATGTTTCGTTCATACTATACTTACCATCTAGAAATACATCCTTGATATTTTTAGAGCCTTGAGAGCCGAGCAGTTAGCTTTTGCTAGCTGCTCTTTTGTTTTCACAATTTAAGCAGCAGGGTTTGAATATATTAAATTCTACCTTTCTTTATAACGTGAGCTGGTCACCTACGCTATTTTTACAAAGGGCACTAATTGATAGTGCTCTTTTTACTTTTTTCTACAAAATGAAATTTTTATACTAATCTTCTTCAAGTTCCGTAACCGTTATATAATTTCTAGCATTCTTCCGACTTGCTATTCTCCTTTGATACGCTGGTCTTGTATAGAAACGAACTGTCGCAGTAAGTACGCCCATATAGTCAGCGCATTCCTGTATAGTTCCGATACATATCAATGATTCAACGTACTCCTTTACGCTCACTGTTCTACCTCCTATTTTGATCTATTTATAATTTGGAGATTCAGTTGTATTCATCGCACTTTTCATCTTCATCGACTATCTTTTGGTGTACCGATCAATACAGGTTATTATCATCGTCCGATAATGAATTGCCGCAGTTTAAACAATCTTCCTTCATGTTATATCCGTCCTTTTTATTAATTTGTTCCAAACTTTCACATTGTGGTCAAAAATTTTTTTGTACCAAATAACGTTTTTGTTAAAATTCTTTTCACCTTTTTACTGAACAAGCATATGGTTATTGTATGGGATTAGCCACTCATAAAAATAACCTTAATTATCTAAGGGCATACTTATATGTGTGCTCTTTTTTTTCTATGAAATAACGATATTATTCAACATTATTTTTTTCACTCTATACGCAAAAATACATACATTATATTAAGCTTATATATTGGGCATTGTAAGCTGTCATCTCATTAAGAGAGCATGCATTTTGTATGCTCTCTATTCATTTTCAAATAAAGATTTTATTACAAATTAAACTTATCGATATTTTGAATTACCTGATTTAAGACATTTATTACAGCACCCTTCTTGCTTGCCTCCGAATTAAAATTAAGTTTATTTACCTTAAATCCAAGAAGTTCTCCACCTTCGAGCTTCCCATTCAGCATATTTATTAAATTCTGGCTATAAAACTCATCCGTTATCTCTATACTCAAATCTATTTTTGTACCAACAGAGAATGTAAGAGACTCTGTAGACCTTTCATAACCTTCATTTTCTTTCATTAACTTTTTATGACGAACTAATTGCTCATCAAAATCTTCTGCTTTGATTACTTTTTTCATTACGATCCACCTCTTTCCACAAAATAAGGATTTTATTAAAAAACTGCACATACAATAAAATCATACATACATTAATCATGGTAAGCTTTTCGATATGAGTCCTGGTCATAGAGCGCCTTAAAAAGCGCTCTTTATTTTTATAGTGACAGGCTCAATAACTCCAAGTAACGAATACAATATAAAAAATTCACTCATGAAAATCTGATTACGATTTTTTGAATTTTTTATATCTCATGAGACATTCACCTATCTTACTAAGAGTGCATATAAAAATGCGCTCTTTTTATTTGTTGTTAAATAAGAATTTTGTTTAAATAAAAACATATTTAGTTAAAGTATTCATATACTTTTATAGGTTTTGTTATTAGCGTTATGGAGTGCTCTGGTCAAGCACTCCTATTTTCCGTTTACAAAATAACTATTTTATGAAACTTTTAAGTACCCAAATTCTCTTGCATACTCGCGCATCTTTTTCATCTCTTCATCCAACCAACCCCAATGTGTACAATACAATCCACCGTATCCGTTGTTACCGTTCGAGTTGTAATCACCATAAATGAAGTCGGTAAAATCTCTAATTAGCGCCCACATTGTTCCACCACTTGAGAAGTATCTTTTTTGCTACGTTGATATAAATCATCAAACACTTTTTGCATATCGTAATATTCTGCATGTCGTAATTTTGTACTCACCGATGTGTTAATTCCCCTTTCTTACGAAAAGTCCCATCATCTTACTCGATCCTGTGAGTTCCATCTAGTTAATTTAGTTTTCAAAGAACAAGACTAGGGACTATCCCTCCACCTTCACAAGAATGAAGCAATCTCGGTTCGTTAGAACCTTATATACATCTGTCCGCTAGTAGGCGTTGGTGACAGTTTCTTGCTTACCACGTTCCGATTGACCTAGCTATACATATATCCTTAGGTACTTGCTGTAAGCCTGTTATCTTTACATCCTCATCGTTAGCTGTTCCGAATCTCATATCATTTACTCTTACTTTTCGGTATATAACATCGTCATTGACGACATACATATTTCTTATGTATTAATAATTCAGACCCGTAATAGCGATAGGTAGCTTACTAAGTGTAAAATCCTCTAGGATTCCATTCTCTTTTCAGATTTCCCCCGCTCCACACCGTTCGTGAGACTTTCACCTCACACGGCGCTCCATCAATAAATATGTTCCTCTTTTCATTCAATCATGAATTTCTTTTTTGTTTTTGCTATTATTTTTCTTTGTGAGAATTGTTCAGGAATTTATTGTACTAATTCATCGTTTCCTACTAGTTTTCTAAGTTTGTTAAGCTTAGTCAGACTTTTTTCGTCGAGTTTCAGATAATCACACAATCTTGCAATTGTTGCGTGATTTGTTGTATGTATTAGTTTGTGGACTTCTGATTTGATTAGAATCAAGTTCTGATAACTGTCGTCTTTAGTAAGACTCCACAATTTCTTGTGGTGACAATGCATATCTAGTAGGTCTAACTTTTCGCCTGTGATCGCGCATTTCCCATTTTGGGCAACATATAGCGAAATTCGATTGTCATTGAATTCTACTGTCGCTCTTTCGTTTGTGACAGGATGATTTCTGAGCCATTGTAGTTCTGATTCAGAGACCTTCTCTAGCCTTTTATGGATTAGCGCTCGTCCCTCTACGGTGTACTTATTAACTGCGTTACGCTTCAACATTGGATTCCTATGTCTTACATCAGTTAGATGTAGGATTGGTCTTTCCATGAGATACCTCATGTATTTCTTATCCCGTTTGACATATTTGAGAATTCCTTTGTCTTTCCCTTTGTATTCACCATGCCTTGTAAATGCTTTCGACTCAGTTTGGTTGGGTTTAGCTTTTGGAAATCGGTTGTACATTTGTTTTAATAGCTCATATCCTGCTTTATTAAGGTCAAGATTGATATGCGTTGCAATTTCGTCAGTCCGTTAGGACATTCTCACCATAGATATTTTGTAGCATCCCGACCTATCCATCACCATATAATTTCTCACTTAGGTTTTTGTTCAGTCAACTTCACCTAGCTTCATACAATTTATGACTACTATCACGCCTTGCATGTAGGAGTATTAGATATGTAGTTTCAGCTCAACCTGACGGCTTTCATTCCTACTTTCAGTCAATCAGTTGTTGTTACCAAGTTGGTAACCCTCCTACTTCTGACTTATACATTTATAAGGAAACGTGTCGCGCAATTAACGCTTTTGTTTAGTTTTAAAATAAAGTCTGATTAAAGTGTAGTTTTTTCTGATTATTGAAATATTTTACCGAAAAGTGTAATTAAAATATCACAATAAAGGATTGATTATATGAAAATCTCCAGAAACCCAAAAGAAATTCATTTACCAGTAGCACCTTACGTACACCAGATCGAAGTAACTGGACCTAATAAATGGTTACTACTATCTGGACAATTAGGTATGAAGCTTGATGGAACCGTACCTGAAGATCCGGTAGAACAAATGCAATTAGCACTAGATAATGTTCAAAAAAATCTCAAATCTGCGAGCATGGATATTCAAGATTTGACAAAGTTAGTTTTTTATTTGGTTGAAGAAATTGAACCTGATAAAAGAAAGGCAATAATAAGTGATTTTCTTAATGATCATCTTCCTTGTACGACAATGATTTATGTTGTCGCACTAGCTGCTCCTGTCTTTAAAGTCGAGATTGATGCTTGGGCATGTAAAGAAATAGAATAACTAAACTTTTTAGATTACAAGTGATATCAGCATAGTGGATCTCTAGAGGCATTTCTCCCTCTCTTGTTTTGACTCTGTCACACTTGAGAGGGATAATCTTTAATCCCTTATCAATACATTCCCTTTGTCCCCCCATTAACACATCCTACAAGCTACACATTTTCCAGCTTCCTTTTCTATAAAATTCAAATTTAGTCTAACTTTACATCAACACATTTTTGACTAGCTTCTCGACTAAATCCGTCTGAGTATCTTTTTGCTAATTTAGATATATTCAGCTGTTATATCAAAGTTTGTTTAACCTATCATCTTATATTCTTAGTATAAGGATTCCCACCAAGTGAAGACTCTTCTTAATTTGAATTTATATTCATTTTATCTATATCTCCTACAAGAAATTTTTCTTCTTTGATAAGTAATAATTAAGAAAAATTATAAACAAAAAATGAGTGCTGTGAAGAAACGCACTCATTCAAAGAACTTTACCAATTCCGACGCTGATTACAATTACAATCACAGCCATGATTATGATTACGTTTACGTCGACACTCATCACAATCACAGTCTTGATTACGTCTATGATGGCATTCATCACAATCTTTACGTCTATGTTTACAAAACACTAAATCATCCCATAATCTATTACAATCTTGATTTTTTCTGAAATGAAAATTACAGCCCATAAATATAATTACCTCCTCATAACAATTGGATTCATCATATTCTATGATTAAAAGTTAAAAACAGCTTGTTTACTAGTCTATTTTTTGCAATATAGAAAAAAATCTTCTTAATTCTGAATAAGAAATACTTCACCTAATGAAGTTGACGTAATTTAAATAGCATCTCATTGTATTACAAGATAGTCCTATGCTGATTTATAGTAGATAAAAAAGTTCCTGAACAACACCTCTTTTCATAATGTATCTAATAAGAAAGAAGCTAATACTAACGGCACCAAAAGGGGGAACTATTTTGAACAGTACTAAAATTATCTGCTCATCGCTCTGGATCCAGTGCGACAGCTGGAGCTTTACATACTTTAGGAATACCTATGGAAGATTATTTATTAAAACCCTCTGCTACCAATCCCAAAGGCTATTTAGAAAATATTGATTTTGTAAATTTAAATGACCAAACTCTAAATTCAGTTGGCGCTACATGGGATAATCTACCTATAAGTGAAAACATCAAATGTATAATTGGTATATTACAATATATAGCGTTTTTTTATAAACAAAATAAACCAATATGGGGGCTAAAGGATCCTAGAATCTGTTTAACATTCCCTATATAGAAATCACTTTTAGAATGTTTGGTAGACGTTAAATATATATTTAATTGGCTTCCAATGTAGGAATCTATACTTTCTCTTGTTCATAGAGATAAAATATTTGAAGAGAAAGCTACTGGAATTTTAAGTGAATATCATAAAAACCTTGTATTTTATAGACAAAAGCTTGAACATGAAAATAAAGATATTATCGATGTTCATTTCCATTAATCACCATAAAACACAGGGACATTTGTAAAAGAAATCAATGCTAGAATGGATAGAAGTGCTTATTATAACCTTGATAAAGTTACAAGTTTTTTAGATGAAAAATTGAAGCATTACTGAGTGAATGTTTTAAGTCCATCGATATAAAATATTTCAATTCATAATAATTAAACTTAATCCACTAATAAAAATAATGATTTCTAAAAGTATTTGAAGCGGTTTTATGGGGATTTTAGTGGATAACTTACTGCCAAGTATGACCCCTGGAATAGAACCAATAAATAAATTAAATACAATTTTATTACTTGGAATTGGGCTCCTATTGAGATCTATAAGAATTAAAAGAAAAAGAGATTTAAATAGTAAGGGTAAACAAGCATTTACAATCTAAAATTCCATCTTTTTAGGGGCACTAAAACGCTTTCCTATCTTTGATTTTACATTCACGGCCCATAGGTGAAAATGAATTATACTATAAATGAAAAAGGATCACCAATTTAGCAATAATCATATGGCTTTTTAAGCTCATTCAACTACTTATATCTCTATCATTTCCCACTTTTTCTATGAATTCATCTTCTTAACTAGTTATTTATTATTCTCATCACAACATTGAAACCAAAAAGAGAAGATGTCTCTTCATCCTCTCTTTTTGGTTTATGCTTGATATAAATTCTAACTCTATTCATTATGTGCTTTACAATTTATACATGTATGATTTATTGGGAACATCAACTATTATATACATTTAAATTATATTTATGGTCTTTATTATTTGCATCCCAATTCCCCTCATAAACGGCTACCCGAAGATAGTAAACCTTATTCCCAGTTACTGTAACTGATCCCGTCTGTCCTTGTTCAACAGAGCTGAGTGCTTTACTTTTTCCTTTTTCATATAAAGATACTTTATATATTTCATTTTTAGGGCCTTTTAACTTAAAGGATACATTTTTAGCATCTTTCTTCGTAACAAATCTATATACTTTAACTGTGTCCGCTTTGTCTAGAGACTCTGAAAAATCGTCAGGAATTGTTACGTTTTCAAATCCCTCGGAATCTTCATACATTTCTTCATATGCTTTCGATGTATTCATCACCTGGAAACACTGGATACATTAGAAAAAAGATATATACAATTTGCAACCTCTACTACTAACCTTCGGTTAGCCCCAAAATACCAAGCATTATTTCCAGATTTATGTTTTCCTAACGATTAATACATTTAGAAAATTTTTCTGAAACATTTTATACAAATAAAAGTCCCTTATGTTTACAAATCATTGTATTAACTTAATGATCAAATACATTTCTTCTGTATTTCATACCAACATAAGGTGATAACATAGCAATAACACGGAATAATTATTACTATCTAATTTCATTGATATACCAACCTTTTGTTTTAAAAGACTGATGCTATCAAGAAAGAAATAAAAAAAGCCCTCAACAGATTGTTAGGGGCCGCGGCAAATACCACAATTCAGGAACATAACTTCCCAGTATAGGTGATAAACTGCTAACGTTAGCAATGTCAGTAGCTTCGTAACCTATCATGTCTTCTGGTATGCGATATGAGAAAAATAAGGTTTATATTCCAATTAAAGGATATTAAATATTGCATATTTTTTTATTTGAGTATGTTGACTTACCATACTTCCTACTTTAGCTTATTTTTCTCAACTTCGGCAAGCATGGAACGCTAGAACATTGAAAATTTTACGAATGTAACGATTTTCTGAAACCATCTTACATCTTCCATTTTCAAAGAACAATCTGGACAAGTATATGGTAGCAAACATTCCGGCTTAAGCCGATCAATATTCATCTCCCACCTATCTGCTGATGGCTGATGCTATCAAACCTTCACAGAAATTGAGTCACAACAAAATAAGTAAAAGGAATATAAGCGGTTCTGATGCAAAAACTTCCGGGAATTTGCAACGAATCTATACATCTTGGTCATACTGATTGTACTACTCTATAAGGGGTGTGTGATTAGAATGAAAAAGTAGAATGGATTTAAGTGGAAACATTATCAACCAGACATCATCCTGTTAACTGTACGTTGATACCTACGGTATAACTTAAGCTTTCGTGATTTGATGAAAGTGATGGAGGAGCGAGGGATATTTCTGGCTCCTACAACTATTATGCGATGGGTACATCAATATGAGCGGAGTTTGTTAAACGAATTCGTCGTCATCTCAAACAAACGAATCACTCATGGAGAATGGACGAAACATATAAAAAAGTAAAAGGACAATGGATGTATTTATATCGTGCCATTGATTCTGAAGGAAACACGATTAAATTTAATTTAGTAAATCTAGAAATCAAAAGGCTGCGAAGCGCTTTTTCAAGAAAACTTTGCAGTCTTTTCATGTTTCATAGCCTCGCGTCATAACAGTCGATAAAAATCCTGCTTATCCAATTACTATCGAACAGCTGAAGAAAGAAAATACGTATTATGACGCTAACGAATCAAAATCGATAAGGTTCTGCGATGCTTGTCGGCTTCGCCGAGCCTTGCTTAACATAGCAGAAAAACCTTGGCTTTTCCTAAACCCACTGGAGAAGGGTTCCCCAGTCCCCCCAATCCTTCAATCCTTGAGGGGATTCCTAGCCGGTAGGAAGGTCAAAACGTATTCGTTTTGACGCATCAAGAGGGTTTTGATGTTGTGAATTTGTAAAATAGAAAAACACTTCGGCATCGTCAAATGTAGTAAAGAGAATCCACTTTACATTGTAATCTTGTTTTACTCATCTATTTAGCAAACTACTCTCAACAAATAATTAAACAATTTTCTAATTATTTACTAGATTCCTTAAAATTCAACTGATCTCCCCTTCAAATTCATGAAATTTTTTGATAGTACTGTAATCAACACATTAACTTAATTTAAAAATGTTTTAATTTTTTATCAAGAAATTCTTTAACTATATTTAAATTGTGATCATGGGGTTGATTAATTCTAAGATTAATTTCTCTCACGAAAATCTCAGGTTTTTCTAAAATTTCTTGAAAATGAATGTCCACTATATCTTTATTTTCTTTTTCCAGATGTTCTCGATAGTATTTTAAATTCATAAGATAAACTTTTAAAATTTTTGTTGCAGTATCTAAATTCATATCATCTCTATCAACAAGTGATGCAGCACATTCTTCTATAGGTCGCGAAACAAATACATATGTAATATCAGCAATTGTTTCTAAATAGGATTTCCAAATATCTAATGTTAAAATGAGTCTAGGGTCTTTTAATCCCCATATAGGTTTTATATCTTTATTTAACAAATTTGAATTTATAGATATTTCATTTTTTTTAGAGGACATAATTTCTCGTGAAGGTGGAGTTTTCCACGTTGCATTAAATACTTGCAAAATAATGTCATTTAAGTTCACAAAACGAATGTTTTCAAAATAACCTTTTGGATTTGTAGATGAAGCTTTTAATAAATCACTCCCCATATCAACTCCTAAAAAATGCAATGTACCCGCTACTGCACTTGAACCAGAACGATGAAGAGATAATACCAAAAATAATTTACTTTTTTGAGTTTGAAAATTACTCAAATCATCATCTCCTTATTATTTTTCTTTATTTGAAAGTCTATAAATCAAAAACACTGATTATACCCTTATCAAAAAAGTCCCCCTTGCTTTTGGTCTGTTCGGCTTGGCGATATGTCCAAATCTGCCGAATTCCACAATGAAATAGCAAAAAATACTACTCGACTATTGCATTGTGGAAAGCCACTTATATAGATATAGAAAGGGAATTAGTGAAAATGTAGTAATATCAATCGTTTAAGAGTTTGGTACTTCTCGTTTCGTTTTTGAAACAATTAGTCGGAAAATTAATTTTTGAATGGTAAAATCCAGGTATGAAACAGGTTGTTTCAAAAACTATACATTATTGTATTCTGGGGGTTACATATACATATGTTTGCGGAAAAAGAAAAAGACACAGAAATTAAATACGTAGCTATAGAAATCGTTGATAATGCTACTGAAGATCTAGAAGCTAGACGAGCCTAAGAAAGCCAAAAGAACAAGCATTTTATACAAATCATTAGAGGATTAAGGACAACAGCATAATGGTTTCACAAAAAATTTTAGAAGAAGTTACTGGCAAATCAAGAACAACGATATTTAGAGCAGTTTCATGTCTAGAAGAAAACGGATTGATCGCTATTGGTAAAGTTGGAAATACAAACGTGTATATCCCAAATCCAGAAATAGCTTGGGCTACAAGCAGAGATAGAAAAAACTTTGTTAATTTCAAAGGTAACATTCTTCTTGGACTTACAGAAAACGAAGAGCTATTCAATAAATTCAACTGTGTAAAATATGCAAAAACAAATGTTTTATAGTAATAAAGTCCTAGAAATGATTCTGATGACCTTTATTCTTGTCTGTATACTAAACAAAAACTCCCTATAACTCGTCTAGGCCTGTCAAAATGAAACGCTTTCTCGTATAAAGTAATCATCAATCCTTGTGCCAATAGGGGTCTGCGGCGATTTTCGACTTTGCCAATCCATGCCTAGCGTGGCAAAACAAACCTTAGGCTTTGACTAAACCCACTGGGGAACTCTTCCCCAGACCCCCTCAATCCTTGAGGGGCTCCCTCGCCGGTTGACAAGAGCAAAGCGTGATTTGTTCAATGCCAACCGGGTTTGGGTGTAGTACGATTGGTCAATTCAAATACTCTCCTCGCTCCGCTAGATCCGTTTTGATTGACCAACACCTTTTTTTCTTATAACAAGCTTCTTGCCAGTACACCAAGTACTCCTGTTAACAATGCGCTTATGATCAATCGTAAAATCCATTTAGTATTTGCATGAATTTTTTCAGCTACTCGTATTCTTGCTTCTAAATTTTTCACATCCTGTTGTATAACTTTTAACTCTTTTTCTAGTTCCTCTAATTTTGTCATATAACACACTTCTCCTTTTGAATCACTCTTTAACCATATTATATATATAATATGATTAAAGAGTGATTATGTGAAAGAGAGAACTAAAAAATCTATTATTAAGATTTGAGTTCTCTCCAAAGATAAGAGGATTCTACCAAAACGTAATATAACTTATGCTTGTCTTTTTTAATATGCATCTAATAAAAACACATTTTCTATAAATATATTTTTCTAAGTTTTTTCTTCTATCAACTCTTATAACGATTATTTGAGTTCTGGTGCAAAAACTCCGAGGAAATTGCAACGAATCTATAAATCTTAGTCATACTAATTGTACTACTCTATAAAGGGTTTGTGATCAGTATGGAAAAGGAGAATGGATTTAAGTAGAAACATTATCAACCAGACATCATCTTGTTAACTTTACGTTAGTACCTACAGTACAACTTAAGTTTTCGTGATTTGATGGAAATTATGGAGAAACGAGGTATTTTCCTGGCTCATACAACTATTATGTGGTGGGTACATCAATATGGGCCAGAGTTTGATAAACAAATTCGAAGCCATCTCAGACAAACAAATCACTCATGGAGAGTGGACGAAACATATATAAAAGTAAAAAGACAATTTTACCTGATCTGCTATGTTTTCACTATAACTAAAATTTTATCCGTTAGCACATAAAGATACCTCGCTACTTTTTATAACTGAATTCACATCATCTTTTTCAATAACAACCGTCTTATTTCCGATTAATTAATTTATCTATTTAGATAATTCGTAATCTTGTTAGCTGTCTCTATCATACATTCTCCTCCTAATCAAATGTCCACTTTGTTCAACAAATAATAACCTCCCTTCTAATAGTACACACTATATCTAACAGAGGCGCTTTATGAAATTCCTACAATTCCTAATTATACTTTTTGCTCTTAACATACTTTTATTGCTTTGTTTATACTCATATCATGGAACTAAAAAAGAACACCTGTTTCAGTAGGTGCCCTAAATGTGATAAGGAGTTTTCAATGAGTATTGAAATAGGATACAAGCGAGTGAACCTGTCCTACACTACAATATATGCTTGTCCTTATCAAAAGGTGCATACAAAAAAGGGCACTCCTCCAGTAAGTGCTCTCTCGCAAAGAGTATCGGTAATTTGTAACCGTTATTTACATTTCATGGTACTTACAGGCCTAAAACCAATTCTAAATACAGTTAATATGGTGACCCTGGTAGAGACTTCGAGGCAAAAAGTGCAGCTCCTGTTGCAGCGAATATATTGAAAACTTGGAGTACTCTTCAAAAATAAAAGAAAGCAGATTCACATCAGTGAACCTGCTTCTTTTACCATGTTGCATCTATACTCTTTATTTTCCACATAACCAGTATGACCTTTCATTGTTTGTCTAACCCTAGAATTTATTCAGCATGGAATTGTTGTATCGCTTCATCCACGTATACCCAGCCTTTCCATCCCAAATGAATAGTGTCTTTTAAAAAGTACTTGTCATATTCATGACTAGTAAAATCTGCAACTGGAAATCCCGATTTCTCAACTTGCTCTCTAACTTTCTTATAATAAACATCACGGCGTTCTTTTGGGAACCCTGCGTAATCATACCAAGGTCCATTTACAGGAACAGAAATAAAAAGTGGTTTCACGTTCTTTTGCTTAAAAATATCTAAAATTATTTGCAAATCTTCATATTCCAGGGACTCATCATAAGATTCATTTTCCTTATATCCCTTTAGTCCCTGTAATTTCTTTTGAAATTTGTGTTTATAGTAATATGGATTTTCAATTCCAAATGTATTTGATGTAGACCCTATTTTTCCAGATTGCTCAGCATGCTTTCGTGTTTCTTCCCAAGAAAGCGAACGTAGTTCCATATTTTTCTGTTCTTTCCTAGGTTTAATGTTAAACATAGAGTTTACTAAATCTTTATGGTCAAAGATGTTTCGATTTAGATAGGCAATAGGTTTAAATACTGCCGCCTTTATCTTATGAGCTGTATCATTGTATACAATACCCTCTAATGAATTTTTTAATATATGATCTTTATGAACAATATTAAAGCCTAGTAACCGTTTTGCAATTTTCTTTTTCATTTCAGGTTCAATTTCATCATTAAAAACGAAATGATATGTCTGCTGTTTAGAAAAATTACTAGTAAAATTATCTTCTGTTACCCCCTGTTGTGTAAACCACTGTGGTGAAAGAATAAATACTACTTTCTTTCCTTCTAATTGATTCATTGTAGATGAAACGTTTAAAATATGAGCAAGACTTTGCGTTCCACCAGTCCCTATTAAAAATGGTGTAAAACCTTGAGGATTTACCTTAAAATAGTTAGATGGATGATATGCATCCATCCGGGAAAATTCAGATGAACCATACATCGGTAAAAACTTAGAGTTTTCCAACATTTTTTGTTGTAAGAAAACTCCTTGTAACTTTTCTTTTTGTAAAGAGGTCGCAGCATCTTTTACCTTTTCATTGCTAATGAGTGATACTAAATTTCTAGATGGAATGAGCAGTATAACTAAAAAGATGAAACATGCTAAAATCATTGGACCAAATTTATGCTTCATTTGTTAGCTTTCCTTCCTGCAAAAATAATAATATTACTTATACTCCAAATTCTACTAACTAGTTCCTGCATATCTATTAATAATCTTATTCCTTGTTTATGACACTTCAGCACTTTTATTCTTCTCCTTTAAATAAATAGAAAATATCCTGTTCTATTTATTATTTATATACCTCTTTTTCTCTCTTTAAAAATTTATCGTTTAACAATATCAGAGTTACATATTCTTAATTTAACTAACCTTATAAATTTGGTTTCCTTAATGAAAGAACCCTTGAAAAGGGTTCTTTTCTATAAATCTTTAAGTTCCTCTCTATTTTGCTTCTAATAAATCTAGCGTATGAGAAAGCAAACTTTTATCTCCTACCTCTCCATGTCCTGGTACAACCGATTTTATATTTCTATATCGATTCATTACATTTCCAACTGACCCTGCCCATACATCTACAAATGCATCTGCAACATTTCCTAAATCTTTCGCATCTGTTGATTTTACTAAACACCCGCCAAATAGAATTTTATATTGTGGTAACCACACTGTAATATTATCCTCTGTATGCCCTTTTCCTGGATAAAATGTTTCTACTTTTATATTTCCAAACTTCATATTTGTAATGTCCTTTAAATCCGCAATTGGTTCTTCATAACCATTTTTCTTTGCTAGTTTAGCCGTTAGAGCTGTACTATGTACCTGAATCCCTTTTTCTTTTAACGTTTTAATTCCTCCAATTCGGTCTACATGAGCATGCGTTATAATTGCATCTGTTATCGGTTTATGAAATTTCTTTTCGATCATCTCTATTAATTCTTTTGTAAGCTTGTCATCCCAAGAAGAATCAATAAGCACTATCCCCTTTGAGGTGTTTAGAATTAAGCCATTTGAAGGTACTGCTTCCCCATTAAAATAAACCATTTCTGTATGGACCCATACATGGGAATTTAACTGAGAGATTGAAATAGTACCTTCTTGATTTTTAATTATCTTTTGCTCAACTTTCTCTGCAGCTTGCGCTGGAAATGCCGCACTAGCAAATTGACTTACTCCTAATAAACTTACACATAGACCTACTTTTAACATCATTTTCTTTTTCATTTTTATCATCCCTTTCTTGACATCTTACTTCTTTAAAAAAGCTATTACGCTTAATAGACAATACATAAAATAAATATGTTCCTGTATTTACAAAAAAAGTAAGAACTTTTAAGATAAGATAGATTCTTACTAGGTGTTGGCTTGGAATAAAATTTGATTAAAAATGATTTACGAAAATCCTGAAGCATCAAAACTGAATGAATCTCGATTTATTATGTTACTCCATCATCAAAAATTAGAATCATTATTAAAAGTTATATGCTGTATAGGTATGTGAACGATTCGGGGTATGAAGAGCCATCCTTTAAATTAATTCCATGTATAAGGGTTACATAGCTAATGTTCACTATAAAACCCAACATAAGATCGATTATGTTGGGTTTTATGCAATTGTCTTTATATAATTTCATTGAAAATTAAACATTATTTATAAAATCTATCAAATTGCCTATAACAGACATTCAAATTACATTTTTTGAAGTGTGGTCCCCGAAACCTCGAATTATTCACGTACCCCTAGCAGATGACAGCACTCCCTCTTACGAGAGTAATCCTGTATCTCTTGCTTTTTGCACGGCTTCTTCCCGATTTTTGACTTCTAGCTTGTCATAAAGAGTAGAGGCATAATTTCTAACTGTGCCATTTGATAAGTAAAGTTTCGAAGCAATTGTTTTATAACGGATTCCTTGAGACAAAAGATTCAAAACCTCTAACTCGCGTTTCGTTAAGCCATACTCTTTTCCATCTGACTTCAATTCGACTGACTCTTCCTCATCATTTCCATCCCACATCTTATGGAACAAATCTTGGTCAATCATCGTGCCTCCCCGATAGATGAGGCGAATCGATTCAGCTAGTTCACGAGAATCTATGGATTTCAGCAAATAACCGTCAGCTCCATTTCGTATGATTTCCTTCGCCCTTTTGGTATCCTGAAACGTTGAAAGAATGAGGACACGAATGTCTGGCCATTTCCCCTTAATTATTTTGGTCGCACGAATCCCATTCAGATTGGACATC
The DNA here is from genome assembly GCF_022663915.1 of Bacillus cereus group sp. BfR-BA-01331. NCBI lineage: Bacteria > Bacillati > Bacillota > Bacilli > Caryophanales > Bacillaceae > Bacillus > Bacillus cereus group sp. BfR-BA-01331. The sequence continues at coordinate 6,425 of NZ_JAKUGJ010000039.1, read as the reverse complement.
TCTAAATCCATTAATACTAAATCTGGTTTTAGTCTTTCACACAATTCTACAGCCTGTTCTCCATCTTCAGCCATTCCCACTACTTGCAAGCCATCCTGTCCATCCAAAATTGTATGAAGACTTTCTCGAATAAAAGAATGATCATCGACGATACACAAGCGGATTGGTTCATTGGACAATTGTACAAGTCTCGGTAACGCACATGAAATTAACGTCCCTTCTCCTTTTTTGGAGTAAACAATAACTCTCCCTTGTAACTGACTCACGCGCTCTTTCATCGCAGTTAATCCGAAGCCATCCTTCCATTCCTCTACCCCGCAGCCATTATCCTGCACATCCAATCTTATCTGTTGCGGTTCAAAATGAAGTGACACAATGATTTCGGTGGAGTGTCCATGGCGAACCGCATTTGTTAATGATTCCTGTAAGCTCCGGTACATTGTCAGTTTTGATTGCTTGGAGACCGTATACTCTTCTCCTATTATTCGAGTACGTACATTTACTTTTGCATGCTTCTCAAATTCCTCTGTCAATTGTTGTAATGTGAGAGTTAAGGCAAGCGATTCTTGTGGTAAGTCCATCTGATGTAGATACATTCTTACTTCTTCCATACTGTTACGGGCCAATTGTAATAATGAGTCGAGCTTTTGCTCTCCTTCTTTAGTCTTTAATTCCGTACGTAATGTTTCCATCCCCATAATAATTGAGGTATAAGAATGCCCCATCGTATCATGTAAATCTTTTGAGATCCTGTCACGTTCCTCCAGTAAAGTAATCCGCTCAACTTGAGATACGTACTGTTCCAATACATGCTTTTGGTTCCGAATCGTTTCACTTTGACGGTAATTGACAACTAGTAAACGAAAGGAAGAACCCACAGCAAAAGCCAGACCGATTTGTAGAATAATCCCCCATACATCTATTCCATGGGAAAATATTGCAATGAGCAACGGAAATAAAACAATTGTGATAGAAGCCGACCAACGGTATGATTTATGAGCACTATTTGCCGCAATCATAAAAGTCGGCATTAAAAAAGCAAGGTACGCTGACGGAAATAATAAAGTTAAGTAGAAGCATACTCCGCCAAATAAAATTATCTCAGTAAATAGATAATAGCGATAACTGAACATTAAACAAATCCATGGTATTGAAAATGAAGTGACTTCCCAAAGGATAATGACCCAAAGCGGTATAGTCAAATGGTCTCGGTGTTGGATAGTCGTTACCATCAATGATAGCCAAATGATAAAACGTATACAAAGTAATACCCAATCATACCAGAGCCATAGTTTCAAGGTCTTAAACAAATTATCACCCCTTAATAGCTTTGAACATGGAACGCGTGTACATTCCAATTGTTCGAACTAAGCTGTTTCCAATACAAATACATATCCAGATGAGAATACACCCAACAATCATGACAAAAATAGCCTTCTGCCATGAATTCACAACAATTCCCAATAAGTATATATCAAAATATTGAAAAAGCAATGGTGTTAAGGTAAATGCAAACGGAGCTACGTACAATATAACGGCACATATAAGGCTAATCACTCCAACAAAAGATTTTTGCATGAGCCAAAAAATAGCTCTCCAATTGCTACTATTAAGAATTGCCTCTCTCGCTTTAATCCATTTATCCCCTTCATTTTTTGTCATTGGCAAGATTGGCTCCTCTATCGATATACCCGTATAAACTTTCGTCTGAATGCGTTCATACTGGACAAACGTGTGAGTTGTTTGCAGCACCCATGCCAACAAAGGAATACCTATGAAGATAACCGTCAGCACCAATGCAAATGTCATACTGACCAAATAAAAGAAAAAGTAAAATAATCCAGATCCAAAGGTAAACAACAAAAAGTAGAAATCTTGCAAGCTTTTTTGAACAGATTCTTTTGTCATTAGATTCTCTCCTCCATTTTCTTTTTTTTGCTAATACCCTATGAGTCGCCCTTCGATTCTAACTTTTCATCTGTCACACACAGTAGTGTCAAAATGTCATAACTTGTAGATCGTGGGTATAAAACTAGTCGTACTCCGCTCTATTTTTTATGTCATGCATGAATATGACGAAAGATCACTAGTTACTATGACTTGCTACTCGCTACACTCGGTTCATACACTAACGAGCTGACAACTCGTTGTGCAAACAAGAAATCTTCAATCTCATAAAGGAGTGTACAAAAATGAAAAAAGCAATCAATAAACTGGGGCTCGTCGCAATTCTGCTCACTTCTACAAGCATGATTTCTGCATGTTCCCAACAAACATTAGAAGTTGGAAAATCAAAGTCATCGCCACTTGCAACCAATATCAAAATGACGAAAGCACCTAATAACAAAAAAGAAGTAGAATCTTTTGCTGATCCGTTATTCGAAGAAAAAATGAAGAAGTACAATGTGAACGGTTCAAGTTTTGTCGTCGTTCATGATGGAAAGGTCGTCGTCAATAAAGGGTATGGTTATGCAGATAAAGAAAAGAAGATTCCCGTCAATAAGGATACGGTCTTTCAAATCGCTTCAGTCTCGAAAACTTTTACCGCCTTGGCCGTGATGCAACAAGTTGATAAAGGAAAGCTTAAACTAGATCAAGATGTGCAACAATATCTCGGTGGATTGAAAATCCCCAATAAAACAGGAAAACCCCTCACCCTGTTTGATATGTTGACCTATACCAGCGGCGTAGACCTGCCCGATATCACCACGCTAATCGGGCCTGAATATGTAAATCAAAATATATCTATTAGGGAATTTCTACCTAAACATATGCCGACAGTGGTACGGCCGCCCGGTGAAGCTTATACGTATGACAACTTTGCATTTTTACTCGCAGGATTTGCAGTGGAGAATGTTACAGGTACATCTTTCTCACGATATATGGAAAAGAATATTTTCAAACCATTAGGCATGAAGTCTACAAGTGTGCGCTTTACGCCTGACCTTCTCAAAAGAATGGCTACACATTACGGTCCCACTGGCGATCCTCATCCAATAAATGGGCACGCTCCAACTGATGGACCACAAGGAAGCATTTTGTCCACCGGGGAAGACATGTCAAAGTACATGATTATGCAGCTACAGAATGGAAAGTTTGAAGGTAAAGAAATCGCAAGTAAAAAAAGCATGGATATGATGCATGCCTACCAAGTTTTCGCAGATAAGACGATTCCCATTGCGACAGTTGGATTTGAAACATATTTCAATGACCTTGCCAACGGTCAACATGTCGTATTAAAGGGCGGGAATATGCCAGGACATTCTTCATTGATGGTTTTGATACCTGAACAAAAAACCGCATTCTTCATGTCTTACAATAATGATTCTATGATGAGTCGAGAAGTGTATGAAGCGTTTATGGACCATTATTTCCCTGCTCCCAAGGCGGAGAAAACAGTATATCTCTCGTTAGAGGAAAAAGAAGCCCAAAAATACTTGGGCCTGTACCAAAACACACGTGCGTTTGCGATTCGTACCCACTTTGCCTATGAGAATGGAACGTTGGTCATGGAAGATGAAACAGCTGGCAAACAAGTCCTTAAAATGATTCACCCTTTGTTGTTCGAGGATCCAGAAGGAAATAAGATTGCTTTCCAAAAAAATGTGGCCGGAGAAATCGCATATTTTTATTACACCAGTCCTAAAGGCCTAGGCATTGTTGCTCAATCTCAGAAAATCAATATCAAACCACCTTTTGCAGACGTCCCGCAAAAGAGTAACTATAGAAGCCATATCGACAATCTTCATGCTTTAAACATCATGGATGCTAAAGCGGATAATCTATTCGATCCGATGGGCACGATGACACAAGGAGAATTTACGGATGCCTTGTTGTTGGCACATGGATGGAGCATTTTCCCGGGTCAAGCCGAAGGGATTAAGAAGCAATTTATAGCAGGCATACCAGGATATGACCGTGCGACTCCGATTAGCAGACAAGTTGCAGCAACCATGATTCAAAACTTGAAGCAGATTCAACCTGACCAAGCCAATCATGTGAAATTGCTCGACACTGCGGATGCCTGGGCGGTCCAGTCCATTCAATCCCTTGCCTCACAAGGCATCATAGACCCTGATACTACCATCAACGCTGACGGATCTTTTACCTTCCGTCCGAAGGATCTGTTACTGCGTCAAGAAGCGAGCGCCTTGCTCGATTTGGCTTTTGGCTATTATGCACTGCCTATTAAACAGAAGTAAGCATTCATCCAAACATGAATCATGGAAAATGTTTAGGGGGAGTATCCCATCAGCATAAAGATAAAGTAAAATTGTATCCATAAAACGAAAAAATAGGCTGTTCTTTCTGTAGAATTATAGGAAAGAATGGCGTTTTTTGTCTGCCTATTTCAGTGTCTGATGAGATACAAGGGAGCCGTACCAGTGTTCTTACAACCGGGGGCAAAATAGCATTTCCTATAGGAGAGATGCTACTTTGCTTCTTCATATTCCTTCATTATTTTATAAAATGTGTTTTTCTTTAATTCTAACATTGTTATAAACATAATAGCTGTTATTTCTCCGTTCTTCCATTTTGAATGAGTTTCTTCTATTATATTTATTTGTTGTTTGCTTAAGGTCAAAAGGTTCACTTGAGGACGTCCTAAATGCTTTCCTTGAGATTTAGCTACAGCAATACCTTCCGCTTGTCGCTGATGAATCTTTTTACGCTCTTGATCGGCAACATAGGAAAGCAAAGATAAAAACTGATCTTCCATTAACCGTCCCATGTCACCCATCTCTCGAAACTTTCGACTATCAAACAATGTTTCATTTTCTAAAACAACAATATCCGCTTGTAATTCTCTTGTTATGTACTTCCACTCTGAAATTACTTCATCATAATTACGACCCATACGATCTAAAGCATCTATGTAAACAATATCACTTGTACTCAATATTTTTCGTAATAATTGATATTGAGGACGATCAAAATGTCGTCCACTTGCTTTATCGACAAAAATGGGGTACAGCCGAGAAACGTGTAAAAATAGGTCATAGCCTTACTTTTATTTCCAACTATGACCTATTGAGCTTATAGAGGAATCGTTTCTTCTATTGTTGGGGTATTTTTTGCAAATCAATTATATAATCCCCGAATCGTTTTATATGTCTAGTTATGTAAGGACTTAGCCTTTCTAAATCTTGGCGTGAAAAGCGATAACCTTCTTTTTTTAGTTGCCATAAAATTAGAGTGATATCTACTACATTTTGAAAAATTACAGAATTGGTGATTAAGTCATTGTATTTTATACGTTTTTCCTGTTCGATTGGATCGTTTTCCGTAATAATACCATCGCCACCAAAAAACAACCATTTCGAAAAACCTCACATATCATAAATAGTGAGGTTTTTAGTATAGAGTTTATTTAAGACTTAGGTTTAAAATAGGATATGGACGACCACTAGCGTCAAATCCTGATTGATTTGCAACGTAAAAACCGTTCTTCATATAAAATTTAACAGCCTGCTCATTATCTTTATTAACATCAACAGTTGTAACGTTAAAGTCATTTATTAAAGAAGTAATAATAGAGCTTCCAAAGCCTTTACCTATTTTATTCGGGTGTAGGAATAACATTTCTAGATGTTGACCCTGTATACCAGAAAAACCAACTGTTTCATCCCCTTCACACCATAACTGAATATCAAGGTGGGGAAAATATGAAGGAATTTCTTTTTTTATGCATTCCCTGTCTTTCTCTTTTAAGAAACTGTGAGTGGCTAATACAGATTCTTCCCATATATTCACAATCTCTTTATAGTCATTTTGATTCGCTTTTCTTGAAAACATTAATATCAGTCCTTTTATAGTTTTATTCTTTTAATACCAACTCCTTTCTTTAGATTATTTATAATTTTTCTAGTCATAAGCCATCTGTTTATATTGCTGTTCATAACTAATCCCTCCCTAATGACAATTATATATGCGAAGAAAACAGTCTTTGATATATTAGATGTCGTTTACAATTGTACCATTTCTGATAATCAAGTGGATTAATTCAAAAAAGGAAACCCGTTAGGGTTTATTTCGTATGCAAATCTTTAAAGCACCAACATATAGACTTTCGAAAAAAAGAAACAATCTCGCTTATCATTGACGTCACATGAGCTTAGCTTGATAGCAATGGGGTAGCACCACACATCCATCAACTTAAGGATTTAGACTATTCTTGAAGTTAAAAGCACGTTACTATTCTCTTATGTTAATGAGAAAGGGTGACGTGCTTTTTATGAATATGCATCAAAAACAAGAGTTGTCTTTATTTGCCGAAGAGTTATATCGCTATATGTCTCCCGCTACACTGAATCAATTAGCTATAGAAGCAGGCGGAATGAAACGAAAACGTAAGTGCCATGGGCACCATTTTTTATCTTTGTGTGTATGGTTAAATCAACAAATCGCTACAACCTCTCTTACTC
>NZ_JAKUGJ010000038.1:0-22445 GCF_022663915.1 Bacillus cereus group sp. BfR-BA-01331 | reverse complement strand
GCTTGATAATAGGAGGTAACGATACTGCCTCGTGTGGAGTGTTATACCCCTCGTCCCTTTGGGGTTGCGAGAACACGATGAAGCACTAACTCGTGTAAATTTGATTGAATTGTATAGATTTAGTTAAGTTTATCGTATCGGACTAGATCCATGGAAAAAGGAAAGAGTAGGAGAGCTATTTAAACAGTTGCAAAAAGAAGGTACAACAATTGTAATGGCAACGCATGATATTGAGTTTGCAGCGAAATACGTTGATCAGTGCATGATGTTATTTGACGGGAAAGTCATTATGAATGATGCACCGAAAGAGTTCTTTAGTGGTAACTTCTTTTATACAACATCTATTAATCGATTCATCCGTAGAGAGTTGCCGTTTGCATTAACGTGGGAGGATGTGTACGAAGCGTGTCCAAACGATATGTTGCATTTATAATATTTATTTTTGCCGTTGTAATATATACACTACTCTTTACGACTTTTATTATGGACGGGTATTACATGGTAAGTAGTTTGTTTTTATTAGCTGTCATTATGTTACCTTTCTATATTCGTTTTGAAAGGAAGGCGTTTGTTTCACGTGAAATTGTTATCGTTGCTGTGTTAGCGGCGATTGCAGCGGTTAGCCGGGTACCATTTTCTATTTTACCAAGTGTACAACCGACTTCTTTTGTCATTATCGTTTCTGCAATTGTTTTTGGGAGTGAAACTGGCTTTATGATTGGGGCAACGGCTGCCATTGTATCTAATATTTTTTTAGGACAAGGTCCGTGGACGCCGTGGCAAATGTTCTCTTGGGGCATGATCGGGTTTATAGCTGGACTATTACGTAATACATTTTTAATGAAAAAACTGTGGGGAAGACTGTTGTACGGATTTGCCGTTGGATTTCTATTTGGCTGGATTATGAATTTTTGGGGTCTGCTTGGTTTTATACAGGAAGCAACGTGGGAAACAGTTATTGCTTACTATGTCGCAAGTTTTTCTTTCGATCTTAGTCATGCGATATCGAATGTTATTTTCCTTCTGCTATTTAGTACGTCATGGATTACGATCCTCACAAGATTTAAAAAGAAATACGGTATATTAGATGAGCATAAGGTGACATAGAAAAGCATACTCATATAAGGTAGGGTCGCGACTTACATATTCGTTTGCCTCTTTCATGCTTCTTACATATTGTAAGAAGCATTTTTTATTGTCAAAAAATAGATTCAATATATATCCGTTATTATATGAAATTATTTGTATAATAGTAGGTGAGAATTATTTTCAAGAGGGAGGTGTATAGTTAATGAAGTTAGTTATTCCGAAGCAACATGGAGCATGGGCGATGCTTGTCATACCATTTCTATTAAGTGTATTACTTGGTAAACCTACTTTTTATCATATCCCACTGTTTTTAGCCTGGTTCTTTATCTATCTAGCCACTTATCCATTTCTCATGTACATAAGGCAAAGACGAAAAAAAGAATTTCTACACGCTGCAATTGTTTATTTTATCATTGCATTTGTATTTGGGATGATTTCTTTATTATATGAATGGCGAATTCTTTTATTCGCAGTATTAATGATTCCATTGTTTATTGTAAATATGCATTACGCTCGTCGGAAAGATGAACGAGCATTACTAAATGATGTTTGTGCGATTATAGTGTTTTGTATAGGTGGTTTAATCAGTTATTATTTCTCCATGAAATTAATAGATAAAACAGCATTATTCATTACGCTTATTTCATTTCTATATTTTTTAGGAAGTACGTTTTATGTGAAAACGATGATTCGTGAAAAAAACAATCCGAAGTATCGTTTTATATCTTGGGGATACCATATTGTATTAACGGTAATTGTATTTGCTATAAATCCATGGTGTTCACTCATATTTGTACCAAGTGTAATTCGGGCCATTATGTTGTATGGCAAAAAGATTTCTATATTAAAAGTAGGGATTTTAGAAATTGTTAATTCTGTATATTTTTTAATAATAACGGTAATAATGATGAAGTATGCCATTTGAAAAAACTTCCCATCTTTTGATGGGAAGTTTTCATTCTTGTTCTAAAATGTGAACGGTGTAATCGCAACGTTGAAGAGCTTGCTCTACAGCGTAAAGGGATTGTTCAATACGTGCGCGATTAAAATCTTCTTCAACAGTCTGTAATGCATCTTCTAAACAATGTTTCGCTTCTTGTAAGGAATGAAAAGAATCTTGTACGTATCCACGAGCATTCTTTTTCAAAGTAGTAGCCTCCTTTTGTACATCTTTTTGTAGTATGAACAATAAAGAAGAAAATATAATTTTTTATATTTATTTGACAATTATAATAAAATTACGTATAGTTAAATTTAAAGTGAATATTTTCTTATCCAGAGAGGTGGAGGGACTGGCCCGATGAAACCCAGCAACCGCGATGCAGGTGCTAATTCCAGCAGAACATATTTGTTCTGGGAGATAAGACGAAGATATACGTAACTTCTTCTTATCGGAGAGGTTTTTTTGTTGCAAAAAAACCGATTACGAAAACATATAATAAGAAGAAAGGGGTTGCGAAGTACTGTGACACTCGAAAAATACGTAAAACTGCGTAGTACAGTTTATGAATATATGATAGAGCAAGATAAGCCAATATCATTGTTAGATATTCAAGAACATATCGTTTCGCATCATGAAGGAAAATTCACTAAAAAAATGTTACATCAATTTTATTTATCAAGACTATTAGATGAACTCAAACTGGATGGGAAAATTACTTTAGCTGATGATGAATATCGCTATGCTGAAAAAGGGGTATTTTATAAGGCGGGAAAAGGGAGCTGAGCTCTCTTTTTTTTGAAGTATGTAGAGTAAAAGACTGCTAAAGCAGCCTGATACAAGGGAATGGTGTTGAGTGTGTAGTGTCAAAGATTGAATGTGCCTGAAAGAGGCACTTCATATCGGCTGCAAATGAAAAGAGACACCTCCGCCGAATAGGTGTCAGTCGTTTTGTCACGTAGACTCGCTACTTGACAGTTATTAGAATAACATGCAGGATTTTGGAAGTCAAAAGGGAATTAGAGGAAGAGGTGTTGTGATGTATGCATACTTATTAAAAGATATAATGAAATGGATTCCAAAGTACATTATAGATAGAGGATATGAATATTATGAAGAGGGACATGTAGAAGATGTTGAAATACACGACAAGAAAGTATTTGCTTTCGTTACTGGAAATGCAGGGAATTATGAAGTGATTATTGATCTTGAAGATTTTGCAGAAAGTAGCTGCGAGTGTCCTTATGAAAATTATTGTAAACATATGGCGGCAGTTGTGTATGAAATTCAAGGTGCTGGTGAGAGTACAGTTAAAGAGCAATTGAAAGGTTTAGAAAAAGAAGAGTTACTAACAGTATTAAATCGTTTGTTACAAAGTTCGAAAAATGTGCAAATTGTAGAGACGATGTTAAAGAAGGGGAAACTTTAACTAAAGAGGGAGTTGTTTTGTAGTGAACGTACTAATTATATATGCTCACCCTAATCCTTCAAGCTTTAATGGGGCAATTTTAGAGCATGTGCAAAAAGGACTTGAGGAAACAAATCATTCTGTTACGTTACTTGATTTATATAAAGAACAATTTGATCCAGTGCTTGTATTTAATGAAGAGAAGAAAAGACGTGATTTACTAAATGAAGAAGAGACGAAGCGATATAGAGAATTAGTGCAGAAAGCGGATATTCTTCTTTTCATATATCCGATATGGTGGTGGGGCATGCCTGCTATTTTAAAAGGATTTATCGATCGTATTTTTGTAGCTGGATTTGCTTATAAATATGAGGGGTCATTACCGAAAGGCTTATTTAAAGGAAAGAAAGCATGGGTTATTAATACGTTAGACTCACCGTTATGGTACGTGGCCCTATTATATCGATCAGCGGATTGGATTATGATGAAAAGAGGGGTTTTACGTTTTTGTGGTATTCGCGATATAAAACGTTCTACTTTTCAATCTGTGAAAACGAGTAAAGTAACGAAGCGTGAAAAATGGCTGTTACAAATAGAAGAAGCGGCTCGTACATTATGAATGAAATCGATCGTATTATAAAGTGTTGCAATTGTGATGACGAACTTTTGTGTACGTATATTAATTGTTTAGTCCAATTGAAGAAATACAGCGAAACGTTTCAACAAATTCAAATACAATTAAGAAATGATTATTTAATAAGAGGGATTTGTGAAAGAGAAGTTGATGAGGTGATAAAGGGAAGTAAAGAATATGAAACATATTTTCTTCCTAAAGTATTGCAGTGGAATTTCCTTAAGAACAATCCTCATATGATTGAAAAAGTATGTGAAGATTTGTTTACATATGAAGCATTAAATCATGCAGAGGTAGAGTGGAGGATGGTAATAAGGTGTATAGATAACGAATGATTTATTATATAAAAAAGCTAGTATAAAACTAGCTTTTCGTTTAAATAAATAAGAAACATAGACTAATGATAAATCCTGCATATAGTAAGTTAACAACACAAAATCCCATAATATCACGCGCGCCTAAACCAGCTATCGCTAATGCTGGTAATGCCCAGAAAGGTTGAATCAAATTTGTCCAAGCATCCCCCCATGCAATTGCCATCGCTGTTTTCGCGGCAGGTACACCAAGTTCAGCGCCAGCTGGAATCATAATTGGTGCTTGCACTGCCCATTGACCGCCTCCAGATGGAACGAAAATATTTACAATGCCAGCACTTAAAAATGTAAAGAGTGGGAATGTGGTTTCATTTGAAATACTAATAAAGAAAGTAGAAATAGCTCCTCCAAGCGAAAGACCTTCACTATTTACTCCAATCATCATCCCCATAATTCCAGCATAGAACGGAAACTGAAGTAAAATGCCTGAAGCACTCTTAGTTGAGTCAGAGAAAGCGCGAATATATTGAATCGGAGTACGGTGGAAAATAAGACCGGCAATTAATAACATAAAAATAACGATATCTAGTGTAAGGTTAAAGCCTTTCGTACTAAAATAGTTAAAAATATAAATAAGACCTAATAATCCGATGCAAAGTGTAATAATCATACTATTTTCCATTTTTTCAGCGAATGTTTTTTGCTCTACTTCTTGAGCGGCAGCCTCTTCATGGAACACGATAGGGTCTACAGTAATTGTATGCTTTTCATCTGGATGCATTGCTCGGTTAATGAGAGGCATCGTAACGAGAAAAATAATAACTGGCACGAGTGCGTATGGTGAGAATAACGTTTCTGTTATTGGAATCGCTTCTTTAATACTTCCAGCTGTCGTTTTAATTAACGTTTCGCCGCCAGTTGCTAACGTAAGAGGGATAGAAGCAGAAAGGCCTGCATGCCAAATGAGAAATCCAGAGTAGGAAGAAGCAATTGCTAACCTATAATCTAATCCTTCTAACTGTCTTGCCACTTCTTTTGCATATAAAACAGATACAACAATACCAAATCCCCAGTTTACGTATGCTCCTAGTAAACTTACGATTGAAATAGCGATAATACCTTGTCCATTCGTTTTCGGTAGTTTCGCTGCTCTCGTTAATCCTTTTTTAATAAGAGGAGCGTTTGCTAATGCAGATCCTGTCACGAGTACAAGAGCCATTTGCATAGAAAAGGCGAGAAGTCCCCAAATGCCATTGCCCCAATGCGTAATCATTTCGACCGGTGTTTGGTGCGTTGCAAACATGCCGAAGAAGATAACGAAAACAGTTAATAAACATGATAAAATAAACGGTTCTGGTAAGAAACGCTGCACAAGGGCAACACATCCATTTGTAAATGAACGAAACAAAATAAATCAACCTCCTTATGTATATTTATTACAATGTTCGAGGTTGTTTGAGTAATATCCTTTAATATATGGAAAATTCAGATATTTAAGGTGATTGTCATAATGTCTAGGTAGATTGATAGTCTATGTTGAAATGTTATTTCATTTTGAACTGAAATATTTCAAAGAGGGGTAGTATCTATGCAAATCAACTTAAGCAAAGCAAATAGCCCAAAACGTTAAAATTATAGTTTGTATATATAAATCGAAATAGTGTAAAAATATGTGTTTTCGTTTATATCTCTGTTAATTAGATTTGACGAAAACAGAAATTGAAAAGAATGCTCTATATACAAGGGAAAGAGATGGTCATAGACGAATATGTCCATCAAATGGCAGTTTATGTAAGAATTAGGTTATTGAAAAAGGATATTAGCTATTTTTAACGAACTCTGAATTACAAACAAACTTTATCAAAAGTGGTGAGATAATATAGAGAATAAAACAAATTTATTTTTGGATATGAATATGGAAAAATATATAGTTAGCAAGCTTCGAAGTGCCGGTTGTGTTTTTGCAGAAGATGAGACCCGGTTACTTATGTCAGAGGCACTAACTCCAGAGGACCTTATGAAAATGGTAGAAATGCGAGTCAACGGTTTACCTCTGGAATACGTTGTTGGATACACGGAGTTTTGTGGTCTACGAATAGAACTGGATCGAGGCGTTTTTGTACCGCGTAAACGTACAGAGTTCCTTGTTCATCAAACAGAGGCTCTGTCACGTTCTAGCGATATCATTGTTGACCTATGTTGTGGATCAGGTGCGGTGGGCGCAGCACTGGCAGCAGCTTTGGGACGAGTTAAATTGTATTCTGTTGACATTGACCCTATCGCAGTACAATGCGCTAGTCGCAATGTAACGAATTTTGGCGGTCGTGCTTTTGAAGGTGACTTGTATAAAGCTCTACCAGACTCACTTAAGGGCCATGTAAATATCCTAGTTGCGAACGTACCTTACGTTCCTACTGAAATAATAAAGTTTCTCCCCCGGGAGGCACGCCTATATGAACCAAATGTAACGCTTGACGGAGGAGAAGATGGTCTTAACATTCTGCGAAGAGTAGCAGAAGATGCTTTACTCTGGTTAGCTTTGGATGGACATCTTTTGATAGAGACGAGCGAAGTTCAGGCACCCCAGGCCTTTGAAATCTTTGCTGGTGCTGGGCTTAGCACAAAAGTCGCTAGAAACAAGGAACTGGACGCTACTGTCATTATCGGTTCTAATTCTAGCTTTTAGAGTATTACTAGTGTTACGTACGTTTCAAATGTTATGACAATCCAAAGAGAATATAGTGTTTACTGATAGGTGGTAATAGATCAATGAAAAAAGAATGTGGAATAATCATAGTGGTTTTGTTTTTTATTTTGAGTGCTTGTTCTAGTAAAAATAATACTACTTTTAAACAAGCAGATATTGAAAAGGGAATAGTGTATGAATTACTTTCTAAAAATACAAATACGAACACTGAAATATCTTATAAAATAAAAATGACGAATAATACCGATTATGTTATTGCGCAAAATAATGTTATGTTTTCATTTCCTAAATCACCTACTGTTTCTGGACAAACAACAAATCCATTTAGAGTGTTAGCTAAAGGTAATAAGTTAAATATTAAACCTGGGGATAGTATTGTTTTAGAAGTATCATTTTCTCCTGATTTGTATTCTGAGTTTAAGAATACAGAAGTATCTAAAGCAAATCTGTATATAACTGGTTATATCGATAAATTAGCTGATGAAAATCATTTTGATTTTATTAAAAGTATTAATTTAGAGTGAAAAAGTGCACCTCCGATTGTTAGACTGTGTCTAATAAACGGAGATGCACTTTTTTTATTTACCTTATTGAACTAAAGCATCTGTTAGCATAATAGCAAATGATTGAAATCCACTATTTCTCCCAAAGTTCAATCAATCGACCTTCAGGATCTTTAATCCAAATAAACTTTCCAAATTCACTAATCTCTTCTTTCTTTTCAAGAGGTACACCAATATGTTCAAGGTGCTGAATAGTCTCGTTTAGATTATGTACTTGGAAATTTAACATCACTTGTTGTTCTGTTGGAAAATAACTGTCATTCTCAGTAAAGAAAGAAAAGATAGTCTCTGTTCCTAATTCGGGTTTAATCACAGTCCCATTCCAATTTTCTATTTCAATCTTCAACACTTCACTGTACCATTTTTTTATAACATCAAGATTTTTAGTTCTCCAAAATATTCCTCCGAAACCTTTTATCATTGTATTTAACTCCTGTCTGTCTTTTAATTTTTAATGACATAAGTTCAACCTTCAATAAAACGCAGTGCACAACGGGAATGGTGATCGGTTAGATCTTTTGCAAATTGTTGATTCGGAAATCCTCTGTGAAGCAATCTCAACCCGCCTGAAGTTAAGGATATATGATGATGGAATCGATAGAATAACATCCTGTTGGGGTCGAGAGTATCATTCTTTAAATATCGATAATAATCCCCAAATCGAAACTGCAAAAAACTGTGCTCATACTCAATATCAAAGAACTCGGCTCCTTCGATATCAATCAAATAAGGTTCTAGTTTGTCATTAATTAATACATGATCGGGGCCGAGTTCCCCATGTATAAATCCATAACGACTTCTTGTTTCAATTTTTGATTCAAGCTCGTACAATGTATCGAGTAGATTGCTATGACTAGCCCTGATGCTGTCAATATGTTGGCATGCGTAATCTAAATCTCTTTTTGCATTCTTCATTTGCAAGTGATGACATTTTTCCGTGTTGATCCCACTTTGATTCACTTTCCCATGAGTAAGTCTCTCGTTGGCATGCATGTCTGCCAGCATATCTCCTATCCGCTGAAACACTTTATCTTTAACATATGAATCGGAATGTTGAAAATAAACTTCTGCCTTTTGTCCATTTACATATTCAACGAGAGCATAATCATAAGGATGACGGTTTCTTTCCTTATTCAGATCATATAGAAGGGGAGTTTGAATTCCTTGTTGAATTAAATACTTGTTATTTGATTCAAATAAATCACTACTATAGGAGTGCTCATGTATATCTCGGTTTGCTATTTCTTCTTGAAAATAATTCATGGTAAGATCCCAAACATACAGAACGCAGGAAAATCCATTGCTGCAATCAATCTTATAGACTACCTTTTGTGCACCGCCATGCATTTTCGTTACACTAGAAACCAAATAACTGGTACCAAAGACTTTTTGCATATACTCCTGCAAATCAGATTGATCAAGGTGACAAGTGATTCTCAATGAATAACACCCCTTTTCTTAGGTTTTGCTGTCAATCAAACTATATAAAAAATCTAACCAAAAGTATAGAATGTTTATTTGTAATTTGTGATGTTAATTTGGGTCTGGAAAAATAGTCATATAAAAACCCGTTGGAGCTTCAATGTTTTTTTGATGAAATCATTCTTATTTCTCAAATACCTCGCCACACAAAAACTTAAAATGTATTACAATGAATGAATCTATACGATTTTCAATCCTTCTTCTTTTCGCTAACTTTACCATTATTTTTAATTGAGTATTACTGCCCCGTCAGTTTAAGTAAAAAACCTTCATAATCTCAATGATATATTCAAACTCGAATAATCTAATTTCCTGAAAACGTTCCTCAACAATCTGGCCCTTTAGTGGAGTAACTTTATTGCTACTCAGCAGTTTCTTAATCCGCCTTTCAGTTCAGATCTTCTTTTCACTATAAAAACATCTCTTTAGATAAACAGATCCAAAGGGGCAAAACATCGCGCTTTTAAATAAAAACAGTGATTTTATTTAAAAGCGATATTAAAAATATTCTTCAAATCCTGGAAGCATATGTTTGCCGTAAACAAAAAGAACCATAAGCTTGCCAAACGGCAAAATTATAATTTTGATAGCTGTCGTCATTTTTTATTCATATATTGGAAATGAATTTCATAATGCGGAAAAATAGGGGGATTTATATGTCAAAGTGGCAATCTAAAGAACAATTGGTTCAATTATTAAGCAATCTTGTTGAAATTCCTAGTATTACAGGTTCAGAAGCTGAAGTTATATTGCCAGACTTTGTTGTAGAACAATTATCTGACTTACAGTATTTCAAACAAAATCCGCATCATTTACAAAAAAATCCGACGGGGGATGGACGATATTTTGTTACAGCTCTAGTAAAGAAAAGTGATAGTACAAAAAATACTGTAATTCTTGTTAGTCACTTTGATGTTGTAGATGTACAAGATTACGGAGTGTGGAAAGAAGATGCATTTAACCCTAAAAAATTAACATCTATGTTTTATTCTCATAAAGATGAGCTACCAGATCATGTACGTGAAGATATTGAACAAGGAGATTGGCTCTTTGGTAGAGGAACGATGGACATGAAATGTGGTCTAGCCTTACAAATGGCGATGGTTGAGCAAGCTTGTGAAGGAAGATTTGATGGGAATGTTCTTTTATTGGCTGTTCCAGATGAAGAAGTGAACTCTGTAGGGATGAGAGCCGCTGTTCCAAGATTATTAGACTTAGCAAAAGAACATGACTTAGAGTATAAAACGGTCCTAAATTCAGAGCCTATGTTTTCAAGACATCCTGGTGACCAAAATAAGTATATTTATACTGGTTCTATTGGTAAGGTGTTACCTGGTTTCCTTTGCTATGGAAAAGAGACACATGTAGGCGAACCTTTTGCAGGATTAAATGGGAGTTATATGGCTGCATTATTAACAGCTGAATTAGAGTTGAATACTGACCTTTGCGATATTGTAGATGGTGAAGCGAGTCCTCCACCAACTAACTTGCTTCAAAGAGACTTAAAGGAGGATTATTCTGTACAAATTCCTCATCGTGCAGTCACATTATTTAATTTGTTTTTACTAGAAAAAACGATGACAGATGTAGTTTCATTGTTACGTCAAAAGGTAACGAAAGTAGCAGAGAAAATTGAAGAATCGTATGAGGAGCGAGCGTATCATTTTTCTAAGCATAATCCGTTCATACCGCCTAATCTTAAAGTAAATGTATTAACGTATGAAGAGCTTATTGCTTATGCAATTGAACAACATGGGCAAGGAAAAATAGATGAAATTCAATCCGATATTATAAAAAATAGAGAAGATAAAGATGATCGTGCGGTAACTATTGATTTAGTAGACAAATTAGCTATCTTATGTAAAGAAAAGGCTCCAATGATTGTACTTTTCTTTGCACCGCCATACTATCCAGCTGTGAGTTCACGCAACAATCCTTTAATTAAAGAGGTAGTTGTAGAAATGGAAAAGTATGCCCACTATAATCATAGCATTACATTTGAAAACCAAAATTATTTTGGAGGAATTTCAGATTTAAGCTATGTGGGCTTACAAAACCCATTGGATTCAATGAGTTCTCTCGTAGACAATATGCCATTATGGGATAAAGGTTATTCGATTCCACTAGAGGAATTAGAAGAGTTTGACGTTCCAGTATTAAATATGGGACCAGTAGGAAAAGATGCACATCAATGGACGGAGCGTCTGGACGTAAATTACGCATTTGAAACGTTATTAGACATGTTACCTATATGTATTGAAAAACTACTTGTTTCTAATAAAGTTACACAGTCATAGTGTTTGTATAAGAGCGAGAAAAGGACCGTAGTGATACGGTCTTTTTTTCGTAATGAATAGTTTGAAACCTTAGATTTATGAAATTGTGATGTAAGAATTCTCCTTAAAATAGATTCGTAATAAACTATTTAGAGAGAGTAGATATGGCTTGTACACTTTTTGTAACGGTATTTGCTGAGTTTTTGTATAATATAATCATGTGAAGTTAACATAACTTATTGTATCAATAATATATATTTGCGTAGAATATCCATTTTAAGGTTTTGAAGTACCCCCCTAAATGAAAATTTTATTCCGCTAAAGTTAGTTACTTAGTGAAGTCTGCTCATTTTTTTCGTATTAGGAAAGAAGGTACTTTTTAACTTGGTGGGTATGGGGTAGTACCCCTTGTAGCAAAACCGGAGTGGAAATGATGAGTATAAATAGTTTTGTGAGATTGATAAAGGACGAATTATTAAAAGAGGTAAGCATAAGAAGTGAGGATGAATTCGAGCCTATAGTAGTTAAAGATATTCCTAGACTTTGGAAGTGTTTAGGGACAGGTAATTATGCCGCAGTATTTATGCACAAAGAATACAAAGATTGGGTAGTGAAAGTTTACGCGCGAGAAGGAGAAGGAATTGAAAAAGAGTCAGAAGTATACCGAAGAATCGGAAATCATCCTTCTTATTCGAAGCTTATGTATAAAGGAGAGAATTTCATAGTATTGAAACGTTTAAAAGAGATTACCTTATACGATGCTATTCATAAGGGGATTAAAATTCCTAAGCAGGTGATCCTTGATATCAATGAAGCTATAGAGTATGCAAGGGAGCAAGGATTAACTCCTTGTGATGTTCACGGAAAAAATGTGATGATGGAAAACGGAAGGGGATATGTAGTCGATGTATCTGATTTCTTAAAAACAAAAGAAGATAGTAAGTGGAGAGACTTAGAAAAGGCATATTTCACCTTTTACTTGCCTTTCATTTATAAATTGCCTTTCCCTGTTAAAATACCGTATTTCATGTTAAACATTGTTAGACGTTCATATAGAAAATATAAGAAGCTTACAAAGAAATTCAAATTGTAAAAGGAGCACATACTTATCTTTAGGTTAGATAAGTACTAGTAAACAAAAGGACCGTACATATTTCTAATATGTACGGTCCTAATTTCATAACTTCATGAAGTAATTTATTTATAAAATGATTGTAACATTTGTATATAATACTGACATTATTATGAGAAGTAAATCTTCTTGTTTTAATAGAATATACCATTTCAGTACATTTCATTTTAAACATATTGATGTACTATAGTTCTAAACAAATCACAATAATGGATTAGAAGGGGAATAAACTATGTACACAGACGCAATTGAGTATTAAAATTTCAATCTAATTTACCTTTGCATAGATGCAGGTATCAGTTAGTTTTTTACCGTCAGCTGAAAGATCTTCATTACGTAATATCCCTTCAAGCTCAAAACCTAGTTTTTCAGGGATCGTACGACTTTTAGTGTTAGTAGATTCACATCTTATTTCAATCCTTCTAAATTTGAGTAACTGAAATCCAAGGTTTGTTAACTCACTTACTACCTCTGTCATATATCCATTGCCACTAAATTGCGTGTTAATCCAGTATCCAATTTCACATTTAGAAATCTTCCAATTAATTCCGTGAAGGCTAGCAGTTCCAATAAAATCATTAGTATCCTTATGATAGATAAGATAGCGAAAGCTTTCTCTTTTTAAAAAATCTATATGGGCATTTCTCAGGATAATTTCCGTTTCTTCAACAGTAGGGATTGACTGGAATAAAAGCAACCATTGTTTTAACTCATTAATTGAATCCTTAATAGCTTGGTGTACGACATTCCCGTCACCAGCTTGAAGTGGTGCTCGAAGAATTAGTCTGTCTGTTTCTATTTGTAACGGAACATCTAATAAAATAGAATTCATATCATTTCTCCTCTCGAAAACTTTAAATTATGACAGAATGAAACTTATATAATAAAAAAACTTTCACCCAAAAGAAATAATTCTTGAGGACGAGAGTTGCAATTTCGTGGTACGTTATTATGATAAATAAATTAAAAAACACCCTATCTCACTAACAGGAGATCCCGTCACAGCATCACTATAAATTATTATAGAACCGTGCGAAACTCCTAGTCTTTCTTCATTAAGAACTTGATATGCAGCAATACAGTAAAGCTTATCTCCCATAAAGGGACCTCCTAAAAATTAGTGAACAATAAATGTATATTCAATTAATTACTTGGAAATCCCTTTTCACATATTGAAAACTAAACTGCCAGTTGGTACAAAAAATGGCTACCGAAGCAGCCTTAGGTTATTCAACTAATGATTGTAGAAGGAATGAGTGTCGCATTTATTAATCCCGATTTATTTGATTAAAAAATTTACTTCTATGCAGATGGTGAAACAGAATTAACGAGAAGGTCTAGCCGCGATATTGCTGAAAGGAGAGCCGATATCAATTATTTAAGGCGGTCTCATGCAGAACGTTGGATTCAGTACGAAGTGTTTATGCATCCATACAGTCAATGTTTTGATATTATTATCAAAAATTCCGATGAAGCAATATGTCTAGAAAAAAATACATTTGAGTTTTATAGAGTTTAAATGCAAATACTCTATTTGTTATGTTTATTATGAGGGTTTATTTTCATTATTTGGCTCCCAAATGAAGCAACTTTAGTATTCACTCAAAAATCCATTGTCTATGAAACAACTAGATTTTTAAACGGCTTTAATAGACAACTGCCATTTACATAGACAGATGTCTATTGTATTTTTGGCGGCAAGATTAAATAGCTTTTTTGTTACTTTACAATAAAGTATACTTAATATCAGTAATTCATGTAATTAGGAGTGATTTCTATATTTAGGGAAAATGCAAAAAGGTTACTTCTGTCATTAGTAACAAATCCAATACTAATAATTGTATACGGCATTTTTTGTTATGAGTTAGCCTTATACTGTAAGTACGGAAGGATGAATTATAATATTTATATTTTGTTATTATGTATAGTACTTTTTATATCCATGACTACATTTACTACAATGCGGGTGATAAAAAATAGAGAATATGAATCTAAAAAATTAACTAATTCAATAGCATGGAGATCCATTTCTATTATCATTATTGTTGCAATTACATCATTTTATGGGATGCAGATTTATAAAAGTGCAATAAATTACAATGGTAAATTGGCATGGTTTATAGAAAGGTTAAAACATGAAAGGTCAGTTAAACTTAAACATAATAATATATATAAATCTGGAGTAGAAGGTATTTTTGAAGATATCAATAAAAAATATCCTTTGCCAAAGAAATTGTATATGGCAACTGATTTTGATCTTACATTTCATTCAGATGGAACAATCACAGCGTTTGATACATTTATTTATGGAAAAAATGTTGATGGGAAAGAAGAAACTTATTTAATCTCTTATAATGAGAAGAAATCAAAAGATATTACTATAATACGAGACGGATATGCAAAGCCTGATTATAATGATGATAAATTAGTAGAACCTTTAATTAAAACGGTTAAGGCGATTCCAGTTAAGCAAACGGTTAGAAAGTGGAATGAAAGTAAGTATGGGTTGATTTATTATGGAAAAAGAAATTGGGGATCCAATACAGAGGGAATTATTAATATTACTGAGGATGGTAAGGGGCAGAGTCTTAAAGAAGCAGCTTCTGATATCATTGGATATACTGTATCTATATTTGTCCCTGGAAAAGAAAAAGAGCTAGTCCCTGCTAGATATAATTTAATAAGTGACGCAAGTTGGAGTAAATCAAAGACGCCTCCAAATGAAGATAGGCTTAAAGAGAAGAAACAACAAGATTTAAAGAATGAAAAAGAACAGTTTTTCCTATCAAAAGAAGTTGGTTATAAACTAAATATGACAGATAAAGCATTAGGGAGCGCCTTTTATTCATTAAGCAAGACTAGTGATGAAGGGGAAACATGGGAGGTTATCAATCCAGACCCATTTAATAGGGGGATTGGTAGTGTATCAGGAATCACTTTTATAAATGATAAACTTGGGTTTTTAGGAGCAGTTAGACCTTCTGGTAATGAGGGAGAGTTATATCGCACAGATGATGGGGGGGTATCTTTCAAAAAGGTAGAATATCCGCCGCATGAAGTCAAATTAGATCATACACAGTCCACAATAAGTCCTTTTGATTCTCCTAGTATGCCATATGAGAAAGATGGGGTTTTTAATATGTTAGTTGGACAAGGGGCAGATGGAGACTACAATGGCGATAGTAGTGCACTTTATCAATCAAAAGATAACGGAGAGACATGGGAATTTGTAGAAGAAGTGAAAAAGAAATAGTCAGAATGTTTTTTTGAAAAAATAAGGTAACTACTCAGCTATACATTTCATTTAGAAGTTTGGTAAGGAGTATAATTCCAGCCATGAAGATAAAAATGGACCTACACCTCGCTGCCTTTCTTTGTTTTAAAGCTTTGCGCGTGGCAGGAAAAGGCCCTGACCGCTTCTATGCATGGCCAGTCCCTCTCGCCCATTTAAAAAGATGTTTTTCTGGCTTTTTTTCATAGAGGGGCTGAGTAGTTACTAAAAGTAAATAATTTAAATCGAACCATAAGCTTGCCGGCAAATTTATGGTTCGATTTTTTTTAGGGCAAAGATATCGTTCTAAACTGGTATCACCACATCGCTATCAAGCTAAGATTTTAAAGTACCCCCTAAACGAAAATTTTGTGTTGTTATAGCACCGAAGTTCATTTTTATCGTTTTTGGGGCAACCTGTTCTGTTAGGTTGATAGGCATGTGGCGGTACGCCATAAAGTACATTTTTCCTGAGTGGCTCCAAAATTAAAGAATCGTTGCCCTACCCCTTAAACGGTTAACTAACCCCAATTTTTTTCTATTTTGACGACATGCTCAACGCCGCAGAAAAATAAGTTTATTTTCTGTTCCTGAAAGCAGCCTTTTTATATTTTCCATATGCCTGAAAATAACCATAAACGCCATTAGGAATGCAAATATATAAAAATATACGGTATTCCCAAAAACAGGAATAAATGAAATAACCGCAATAAGCATTGTAGCACATATTGTACCTAAAGAGACATAACGGGTTAAAGCTACTATTATCACAAAAAAGCCAAGGCATAAAAGGGCCATAACCCAGTCAACCATAAACAGCACAGCCACTGCTGTAAGTGCTCCCTTGCCCCCTTTAAACCCAAAATATACCGGCCAGTTATGCCCTATAACCGCCCCTGCGCCTGCCGCTAAAAGGCTTACGCAATCTTTAGCCTCTCCCGAATAAAAGTAAACGCTAAGGAACAAGCCTATATAACAAGCAATTATCCCTTTTAATATATCTCCCGCAAGAACAAACACCGCAGCAGATTTCCCAAGTACTCTCAGAGTATTGGTAAGCCCGGCGCTTTTGCTTCCATGGCTTCTTATGTCCTTTCCGTATATTCTCCCTACAATCACCGCTGTATTAAGGCTGCCTAAAAGGTAGCCCAAAACTAAGGCCGCAAAAATCTTTAAAATATCAATCATCACTCTTCTCCCTTTAAATTATTCTAAATTTCTTTTAGTTCTCCATTAATACAGGGGTTTAGCATTGTCCTTCTCCAGAAAACTTTTCAATAAACTCCTACTTTTTTTATTCATGTTAAAAGGGCATCTACAATAAGGATGCTGATAATAGCTGAATACTCAGAAAAAATGAGTGACAAAAACCTCTTCATTAGTCACAACATTTTTGATCCAAACTGCACGCTTTCCTTCTTCTACTTCAATGATCCGATCTATTAATAAAAGGGGGTAACGATGGGGAATAATTTCTTTAATTTGTTGAATATTGAGCATGAATTTCTCTCCTTTATACCATAACTAGATATTTTAGTTAGTTTAATTGCCTAAAATCTCATGTTCGAATATTGACAATTTTTAGAACCTGGTACTATTATTTGATTATATAACTAAGTATAAAAATAGTAAAGGGGGATAAATGTATGCAATCAAAAGCAAGAATTACAGCTATCGGTACCTATGTACCTGAAAAAAAGCTGACCAATGATGATTTAGAAAAACTAGTAGATACAAATGATGCATGGATTGTACAAAGAACTGGGATGAAGGAAAGAAGAATTGCTGGTGATAACGAATATGCCTCTACATTAGCTTTTAAAGCTATTGAAAACTTAGTGGAGCGTTATCATAAAAGTCTTGTCGACGTGGATTGTATTCTCGTTTCAACAACTACGCCTGACTACACTTTTCCAAGTGTAGCCTGCCAAATACAAGAGCATTTTAATATTCAGAATACAGGCGCTGTTGATTTCAATGCTACTTGTGCTGGTTTTACATATGGATTACATCTGGCGAATGGTTTAATTACATCTGGTCTTCATCGCAAGATTTTAATTGTAACGACAGAAACCTTATCTAAGATTACAGACTATACAGATCGAACTACATGTATCTTATTTGGAGATGGAGCCGCAGCTGTTTTAGTAGAGAAAGATGAAGAAGTGTCTAGCTTTATAGCTACCCATATTGGGACAAATGGGGAAGGAGGTATGCATGTATATCGTAAAAATTTATCTACTACCATGTTTGGAAATCCTTTAAAAACACATGGGAAGATAGTTCAAAATGGAAGAGAAGTATATAAGTGGGCAGCACGGACACTACCAATTGGTATTAAAGAATTGTTATGTCAAGCAGAGTTACAACTGGATGAGGTGAACTGGTTTGTTCCACATAGTGCTAATTTGCGAATGATTGAATCTATATGTGAAAAATCAGGTGTCCCACTGGATAAAACATTAACGAGTGTAACATACATGGGGAATACTTCTTCCGTCTCCATTCCATTGGCATTAGACATAGGTATGAACGAAGGAAAGGTGAAAAACGGGGACACTCTCTTACTCTATGGGTTTGGAGGAGGTCTTACACACGCTGGACATATCATTAAATGGCATTTAGCAAAGGAATAGGAGATGAAATATTCAATAGTAACATAAACGTATTTTATTACATTAAAAATCTTTATAGGGATTCCGTCCCATCGCTATAAAGCTAAGTTTTTGCACTACCCATAAAGCAAAAAACGCCATCCTTTCCTATGATTCTACAGAAAGAATAACGTATTTTTTTCACTTTGAGGGGATTTCTTTTTGTTAGCTTGCTAGCAATGTGGCGAGACCCCAGGACTAACTTAAAAAGCAGTAGCTTGAAATTAATTTCGGGTTACTGCTTTTTAACTATATTCAAAAAAATTAACTCAACCTTTTATCTTCATGGCTTTAATATTTTTTCCGATCTTACTCGTTTAATAAAATCATCTAATGCCTCTTCTTCATTACCATAATGAGCAATTGAGGTTTCTACAATACTCGCTCTCTCATCAGTTGCACAAACAACCCACTTATTATCCTCTTTATAAATTAGAACCTCATCCGGATCCACATCTTTTTCATGAAACCAGTTATAATATTTTAATCCTTCTTCTGATAGGATTCGTTTTGCCTCATCTCTTGTCATATTAAAATTATCCTCCTTATTTTATTTGTTTCAATCCTTCTAATTGTTCGACTGTTAAAGGAAGTTGTATTTGCATTTCTTAACTTGATGGTGATGGGGTAGCACCACATCGCTATCAAGTTAAGCCCATACAACGTTAATTATAGTAGAGGTTGTTTCTTTTTTTTAAAGCTACATGTAGGGAATTTAAAGATTTGCATACGAAATAAACCCTAATGGGTTTCAATTTTTTGATTTAAGCCGCTTGATTATCAAACATGGTACAATTGTAAATGACACCTAATATATCAAAGACTGTTTTCTTCTCATATCGATGAGATTTTCTCCCATTTTGCTGTAGGAGGTTGAACAGGCGAAGTAATACCTTTGATAGCTCTTGGGTGTCTTTTTGTATCGATTGGAAAAGAAGAAAAAAGTAATCTTTAATCATATATATGGCCTTATATTCACTCAGTTCTCGTTTCTTTTTCATTAGAAGTAATTGCCGCATTTGAAACATGGTAGAAGAACAAAGTAGAATGGCAATCAGTTGCCCATACAAATGGCATTCCAATCGTTCTCGTTTTATTTTTTTACAATGATGAATATGAAAGAATGATTTCCATGTTTTAAATAAAATCTCGATTTGCCAACGTAAAGAATACCAATCATGTACTTGTCCCATCGGGACAATATCTATAGGGGTATTTGTCATATATACATTGATACCGCTAAGTCGTTTACTACGAGCAGAATACTTCATTCCTTTCTTTTTTTCTCTTACCGTTTGATCGTGTAATCGTTTTCGTTGTTGTTCTTTTGTTAGTCGATGAACAATCACACGAGCTGGTACTTTATCAGTCATTCCCACATAAGCGTCGGATATTTCATATGTTTGTCCTGGCTGAAGAGAGTTCATTAAAACCTCCATATCTATTTGGATATACTCTGTACCCTTCTTAATTCTGCCATCTTGAAAATAATCAGGGTTTGGATTTTTTTGATAAATACGTGTATTCGATTTGATACGTGAGATATAATAAGCCTTTTTATCTTGTATATGTTGAAGATCTTTCAAATGAAAATAACCTAAGTCTCGGATACATAAATCATTCGCTGTTACAGTTGGGGCACACAGTGAACCGTAGGTTCGATCATGTTGTTTACCTGGACCTGTATGAATATGAAGGAATTGTCCACTTAATAAATCATACTCAAGCTGTATCTTTACTCCCGCTTTATGGCTGCATCCTCCCGCACCAGGATAAATTGATGAAAATATATCCGGAAGTTGAAATGCAGTTGAATCTAAAATACGAATACGCTTGAAAACAGAAGTATATGGATAAGAAATTGGCATAGATGAGGTGAGTTTTTGGTTTAGTAGTTCAGCTAATAGGTGTTGTAAAAATTGAACAGCCGCTTTATTAAATCGTTGATTCAAGCCCTCAGGGCTGATGAGTACTTCTGTTGATGCTTCTAAACAGCTAGATAACTGAGTTAAAGAAGTCATAGCTACATTTTGGCTCACCCATACACATAAAGCGACTAAATCTTTTGCTTGGTACTTACTGGTTCGTTGTACAAAGCCAACATCTCTAGCAAGATTTCGTAAGGCATTTGGAGATAGGGCACTTTGAATCTCTTGAGCAAATAGTTGTAATTCGTTAGACACAGAAACAGACATAAAAAACGCCATCCTTTCCTATGATTCTACAGAAAGAATAGCGTATTTTTTCATTATTTTATAGTAAAATAGGTCTCATGGTATGAATGTACAATTTAGATATTTGCCCAATGAACCATATGCTTTTAGAACTGAGAAAGACCTTGAAACAAATAAGTTATATATTTTAAGACAGTAATGTTCCAAGCAGTATAGATGGGAACGTCAAGAACTTAAATGATTTAAGATTCACACTATATAAAAGTTGAAGTATACGACTAAGGAAAGAGTGCTTTGCAGTGTGCTGCATATTCAAGAATTAATCTTACGTAGGGAGTGCTTATATGAAAAGCATGAAAAATGTAATATTGCTAGTAGTATGTTTCATATTTTTAAGTGGTTGTAATCAAGTTAATGAAGATGAGGTACAAAAATATATAAAAGAAAAACACGGAATCGATGTTGTTGTAACACATATGAGCCCTTTAAATGAAAATAATATGGGACATGCATACCATACTGTGCAAGTAAAGAATAATAAAAATATTCAATTTCGAGTAGAGGTAGATGGTCTCTTCTATTCATCCATAAAAAGTGATGAATACAAATATGGAAAAAAAACATATGAGGCATATCAGAAATTCCAACCAACTCTAGAAGAAATAAAAAAGTTAGGGTACGTGGAAACTAAAACTGATAACACTCTTCAATATTTGTCAGAGGATAGAAGATCAGATGAAGGAAAACCAACTAATGAATTATTATTAACTTTGCAAATGAGTAACGAGATTGACTTTAGCCAATTTGAATCAGTAGAATTAGATCGTTTATATACTCTATTTCAACTCATCCAGAAAAATAATAAAAAGATAACAGAACTTGAAATTAAGGATTATAATGGAAAATCTTTAGGTGGACCTTTTAAAAATGTGCAAAAAATGATAACAAAAGAAGAGCTGTTATTAACAATGAAAAAAACGATGAACAATACCATAGACATTTATTTGGAAAATTGGATTAAAAATCATACAAAAATAGAAGAGAGATTAATTGCAATTCAAAACAATCGTTTTGAATTACAAGGTATTACTTATGCAAATTTGGAATATATGGATGTTCGAGGATATAAGGTGAATTTAATTATTAATACCGGTAGTAATGAATTTGAAAATAATCCCCTTGTAATTAAAGATTTAATCAAGGTAACCACAATCCTTAAAGAAGAACTATATAATAAAAAATTTCAGATATATTTACAAACTAAGAATGGAACAAGATATACACCTTGGTTATCATCAGAAGAAATTAAAAAAGCTATTAACATCGAAGAACTTGTAAAAGAGCGATATCCTAAGAACTAAATTTAAAGTACTGTTGCTGTTTGTTATTTGATGGGAAAGCATGATATTTCGATTTGTTCCGCCAGCTTGCAAATTAGGGTTCAGTTGTAAAGTTTATTAACAGGTAGAAAGTTAGAATAAGTATAGTCGAATCTGATTGAAGAGGAAGTACGACATCATCTTAAATTAGGGGTACAGACACATGCCCATCAACCTAAAGTTTTATTACACCCCCATAACGAAATTTTTAGGATTTCTTGTAACGAAAAAGCTTATTTATCGTTTTGGGGGTGAACTGTTTTCTTAGGTTGATGGCAATGTGGTGCTACCCCATCGCTATCAAGCTAAGCTCATGTAACGTCAATGATAAGCGAGATTGTTTCTTTTTTTCGAAAGTCTATATGTAGGTGCTTTAAAGATTTGCATACGAAATAAACCCTAACGGGTTTCCTTTTTTGAAT
>NZ_JAKUGJ010000037.1:0-23442 GCF_022663915.1 Bacillus cereus group sp. BfR-BA-01331 | reverse complement strand
ACTTTTATAACATCTATAACAGATAATAAAAAACTACGTGGAAAGACCGCATTTTGTATAAAAATATACGTTAAGTTGATGGATGTGGGGTCCCACCACATGCCCATCAATCTAACCTAGTAAATTACTAGATACGAAATGATTCTTGTTTCAAAACTAGCAAGTGATAAAAAAGTAGGCATGCTAAAGAAACCTATTAAAATGTGATTTTTTCGCTAGGCAGCTTGTCTATGCTTCACCGTCGTTTTATACACAATCCCTAGAATATCAAAGACGGTCATCTTCTTATATCGATGACATTTACGACCGTTCTTTTGGAGCAGCTGATAAAGGCGATGCAGAATTTTTAAAAGTTCTTCTGTGCCAACGGCTATCGCTTGAAACAGTAACGGAAAGTAATCTTTAATTATATAAAGCGCTTTGTATTCAATCAGCTCCTGTTTTTTCTTTCGAGCAGAAACTGTCAAATTTGAAACATGGTAAAAGAACAGAAAAGAATGCCGATGAGTTGTCAATATAAATGGCACTCTAGGCGTTTTCTTTTTATATTTTTACATTCATCAATTCCAAAGAATGATTTCCATCGTTTTACCAGGGGTTAGACCAAACATTATTTGTTTCATATCAAGCTGGATGTATTCAGTTTGCTTTTTTAACGTACTATTGTTAAAGTATTCTGGTTCAGGGTTCTTGATATAAGTGCGTGTATTCAACTTCAACCGCGAGATATAGTAAGCCTCTTCATCATGAATAATTTGTAAGTCTCCTAAATCGAATTAACCAAGATCACGTAAACACCAATTGCCTGCCTCTACGGTTCCAAGGCAGGTGGTACCCAAGTTTGAAGAGATTGGTGAACACAGCCATTCTCAAATTCATGCAAGGCATCAGTAACGCATCTTCATCCAATATAAAGTATTCCCCATTAGAACAGATCAAACCATCGATATTTAAATCTCCGAAAGATACTTGTCGGCTTGTAATAAAGTTTGACCCAAAATATCTTAAAATCCGCATTTTACGTTATACAGGAGGAATCCGTTTTGAAAAAAGTTAATCAAGATGGATTCTATGCTATTTAAAAAGTTTTCTATTTTATAAAAACATTCAATCAAAACCCACTTGGAATTACTTAATTTTACAGCATAAATATCTTAACCGTATTTTATATTCATTCAAAAGTTATGTTTATTAAAAACACCAATAAAGCTCATGATTTTGGGAATAATTTATATATTATTTTTACTGGTGAGTTTCAAATGCATTCTAAAAAGCACTTTGTAATGGAGTAAATCATTTGTTGTTAATAGCGAGAATTCTATCTCAATATATTTTTATTGACTGCAATTTTCTTTTGAATTATAGTAGTAATACTTATTACAACTATCATGGGAGGTTAACATGGAACATTTAATTAGTACATTTGAAGAAATTGGTTTTTCAAAAAATGAAGCAAAAGTGTATATGACGTTACTGAAAGAACCATCTATAAATGGATATGAAATTAGTAAAAAAAGTGGTGTACCACGTTCAATGGTTTATGCTATTATCTCAAAATTAGTAACTAAAGGAGCAATCACAGAGTTGCGAACCGAACCGCCAACCTATATACCATTGTCTGTTAAAAAGTTGATTATTAATCAAAAGAAGCAAACTGAGGAATCTCTTAGCTTTTTAGAAAATGAATTACAGACTATCGAAAAACCAGTAGAAGTTAATGTAATTAAGCATATCGAAGAACGTAAGCATATCATTCGTGCAATGCAAAAATTAATTGAGGAAGCAAATGAAGAAGTTTGGTTATCCGCATGGGAGGAGGAGTTAGGAGAATTACGTCCTTCTGCTGAATTGCAGCGTGAAAAGGGAATCCAAATGTATTCATTGTTATTTACGGAACAAGAAACACCATCTTTCGGGAATGCCTTTTATCATCGTCTATATGCAGGTGCTTTTGAGGAACAGAGGATGGGACAAAGATTAACAATTGTTATTCAGGATAATCAAGAAGTTTTAATTGCAAGCTTTATTGATGGTCAAATTCCACTTGCTATTCAAACTACTGATCCAATGGTGGTTTTATTAGCTAAGGAGTATATTCGACACGATATGATGATGAAAGTTGTTGGAGATCATTTTGGTAAAGATCAGATTGACTCATTATGGAAAGGTAATGACTTATTGACTTATATTGTTCAAAATGTGAAGAAATGAGGTTAGTTTACTATGTATGTAGAAGTGTTTTTTCTTGGGCTACTAATTGCTTTATCACCAGGACCTGATTTTGTAATAGTTATGAAAAATAGCTTAGGTATCGGTAGGAATCACGGTATAGCTACAGCACTAGGTATTGCCAGCGCATTAATTATTCATGTAGCTTATACGGTTTTAGGATTTACTATCATATTAGAAAAATGGCCAGTTATTTTTAACTTCATTAAGCTTTTAGGTGCTATCTATTTATTATGGTTAGGTTGGAAAGGTATTCGTTCGAAAGCAGTTCCAGAAAGTTCTAATGAATTATATGTAGAACAAAGTCCAAAACGCTCTTTAGTTCAGGGATTCCGTGAAGGCTTTTTGTGCAATCTATTAAACCCAAAAGCTCCATTGTTCTTTTTAAGTGTATTTTCACAATTCATTGGACATAACACACCAAATTGGGTGCGTTGGATATATGGTGGTGAAATTATAATTGTAGTGGGCATTTGGTTTACTTTGTTAGCAATACTAATTTCAAATAATTACTTTAAAAAAATCTATCAAAACAATATGCATTGGTTTGATCGTGGTTTAGGCATTGTCTTAATTATATTTGCATTTACTATTGGAATTACTGCATTTTCTATCTAAAAGGAGTTAAATAAAATGACAATATTACTATATGAAGAGAATAGTTATTTAAAAGAATGTGAAGCAGAAATCATGTCAATTGATGGAAGATTTATTGTATTAAATCAAACCATTTTTTATCCTGGTGGTGGTGGACAACCTTGTGACCTTGGGATAATTCAGCAAGGAAATGAAATATATGAAGTGTTAAAAGTAAAAAAAGTAGAGAATGAAATAATTCATGAACTTAATCGTCCACTACTTGATTCACAACAAGGAGTTACACTACAAATCGATTGGGATTGGCGTTTTCAAAATATGCGTTATCATACATTATTACATGTAATTTCAGGGTATTTATATAAACATTACAATGCTTTAGCTACTAGTAGTCAAATCGAAAGGGATCATGCAAGATTAGAGTTAGCATTTTCACCAGAAATCATAGAAGATATCCCCTTTGAGGAACTAGAACAATCTTTAAAGAATTTATTAACGATATCGCATGATGTTTACACAAAAATAATTGATAGAGAAGAAGCAGAGCAAAGAGATGGAATCATTAAAACAGTTATCAGCTTACTTCCATCATTGCTTAATAAAATTCGACTCGTTCAAATAAATGACATTGATGAACAGGCTTGTGGAGGAACGCACGTTAACAACACAACTGAAATCGGGAATTTTTCGATCATTAAAATCCAAAACAAAGGTGCTAAGAAAAAAAGGATTAAAATTGAACTTCACTAAGATGAACTTCTGATTTCTTTACAATTTGAATTTTATTTTAATAGGTACTCATTTAACCTGCCCATCAACTTAAGAATTTAGAACTCCCCAAAAAAATTATGAGTTTTTTGTTACAAGTTATCACGAAATTTTCGTTTTTTGGGTAGTTTTATTTTCTTAGCTTGATTGCGATGTGGTGGTACCCCATTAAGAAGGAAGTATTAATGTACATGGACAAAAATTAACGAAATAAAAATTTGAACCTTCAAAATGTTAATAAATTCGACTTCTCTTAGATTGATTATACGTGGAACAAACTACTTTAAAATTAAACGTATGAAAATGAAATGAGAGGAGTAATCAAATGACGCATATTTCATTTTTAATAGCCGATGATAAGGTGGAATTACAATTAAGGTGCATATTCGTAGTTTACGAAAAAAACTTGGAGAAGAGAAAAAAGAAAAAGTTGATAAAGATGATATGGAGGGTAGGCTATGCTTTCAATGGCTAAAATCATGAGGAGCTTTCGTTTTAAAATGTTTATTTTATTTGCACTAAGTATGGTACTAGCAACAGGTGGAACATATTTGATGTATAAAGTAGCACTCTATTATAAAACGATGGTACTTCAGATAGATCCTTTAAATCAATTTAGGTCAACAGGAAGAGCATTTGGAGATATTTATTTGTTTGTGTGTCCTTTTATCGTATTATCTATTTTATTCTTTTCCTTTTTAACAAGACCATATTTAAAGTATTTTAATAAAATTTCTAACGGTATTCAGTATCTTGCTAATGGAAATTTTACAAATAAAGTTCAGATTTTATCAAATGATGAATTTGGAGATATTGCGCGTGAAATAAATATAGCAAGTAAAAAGTTAAAAGAGGCAATTGAAAGAGGAGACTTTGAAGAAAATAGTAAAAATCAGCTAATTGTTAATTTGGCCCATGATTTAAGAACGCCGTTAACTTCTGTTTTAGGTTATCTAGATTTAACCCTTAAAGATGGAAACCTGACGAAGGAACAGATTAAACGTAGTTTTACGATTGCATTTACGAAATCGCTACGACTTGAAAGATTAATTGATGAGTTACTTGATACTACTCGAATGAATTCTGGCATGCTAAAGCTAGATGAAAAAATAGTTAATATAAATGAGTTGCTAATACGGTTACATGAAGAATTGTATCCGCTATTAAAGAAGCATCTATTAGAAGTTAGATTGAATGTTGATCTTCATTTATATATTAACGGTGACCAGAATTTATTAAACCGAGTATTTGAAAATCTTTTAACAAATGCAATTCGATATGGAGATAGTGGATATTTTGTTGATATGAATGGATATATTGATAATGGAGAGGTTATCGTACAAATTATTAATTATGGAGAGAGGATTCCAGAAGAAGATTTACCCTATCTTTTTGATAGACTTTATACAGGTGATAAAGCAAGAACAGAGCAGAGAGGCGGGACGGGTCTTGGGTTATTCATTGCAAAAAATATTGTCGAGCAACATAATGGGACAATCTCTGTTGCAAGTAATGCAGCAAGAACAATATTTGAAGTAAGATTTTCAAAAGAAGAGAAATTAAAAATTTAATAAAAATTTTATATTTACCCCACTTTTTATTTAAATAGTTTTTTCTATCCTATAGGTATATAAGGGAAAGAAGGAACTGGAAATGAAAAATTGGGTTTTTTTTATATTGTACATGGTATGTGGTGAAATCTATTTATCACTGCTATGTTGAAACGAAGCAAATGTTGCAGGATTGAGAAAGGGAGAACAAATTATCTCAAAACCTGAAAAAGGCTTAAAGGATGTTATGGAGGTTGTCGCCCAATGATTCACTTAAAAGGTATCACGAAATCTTACAAAAGAATGCAGATTCCGTTCAAATACTACACGGAATTAACATAATGCTAAACCAAGGAGAATTTCCATCAATGATGGGACCATCTGGTGGTTAAAACAGTGTGTCGCTGTAGCACGTGCGATTGTAAATAACTTGGAATTCATTTTAGCGGAGAAACCAACGGCAGCACTTGATACGAAAATACGTACTCAAATTATGGACCTCTTAAGGATCGACAATCATTATGGTTAGCCATAATGATGAAATTGTAATACGTGTTGGAAATATGGTTCAAGATTGGAGGGATTGAATATAAATACAAATGAAAATATAAGGATGGCTATATCGTCTATCTTTGCACATAAAATGAGATCCGTTTTAACGATGTTAGGAATTATTATTGGAATCAGTGCAATTATTACGATTATAGCAATGGGGGATGGAAATACTGCAAAGATGCAAAAAGATCTTACAGAGAGCAGCCATATGGATGAAATCAATATAAATTATTTCAATCCTGATTCTCCAACAGAAAAAGCTAAAATTACACCGGATATGGTGAAGCAATTGCAAGTGATACAAGGTGTTACAGACGTGTATCCAAAGAAACAAATGGACGTAAAAACATATAGCGGTCCAAAGGCTGTTTCGTTTAATTTAAACGTGGGAACAGGTAATTTTATGCAGGACTATAAACTTAAAATGGTATATGGGCGTGAATTAACAGGGGATGAACTGAAAAAACCAATTCCTGTTGTGGTTCTCAGTGAAGCTTTATTTACAAAAATATTTGATACTTGGAAAGATGATTTGTATATAGATATAAGAGGGAAGCCATATAAAATTGTAGGGGTATATAAATATGCAGATAATTTTAAGCGATCGTTTAAAATATACGATGGATATACGGCAATTGACAATGCATCATTGATTTCAGGCGTCGAGGAATATGATGCAGTGAAAATGAAGCTATCTTCTCCCCACGAGCGAGAAACTGTAGAAAAACAAGCTTTATCTGTACTAAACAGTTTGAAATCACCGGAAGTGGAGTATTCGTTTACAGTAGCAGATGATACAAAAGAGTATAGTCAAGGTCTGGAAGATTCAATGAGAACGATGAAAATAGTATTTGCTAGTATTGCTGGAATTTCTTTAATTGTAGGTGGTATTGGTGTCATGAACATCATGCTTGTATCGGTTACAGAGCGTACACGTGAAATAGGTGTTCGAAAGGCACTTGGTGCAACAAGAGGAAAAATATTAATGCAATTTCTCATTGAATCCTGCATCTTAACTGGATTGGGTGGAGGAATTGGTTTTGGTTTAGGCATTTTCTTTGCTTGGATAGCTGCATCTATTGGTGGATGGCCGGTCATTATCTCCGTAGATCTTGGCTTACTATCTGTTGGAATATCTATGTTAATCGGTATTTTCTTTGGTATACTTCCTGCTAATAAAGCAGCTAAATTAGATCCAATTGAGTGTTTACGGTATGAATAAGAAGGATGGAAGATTTAATTTAATAGTAAAACCCTCTAACAGAAGAGTGGATGCTCCCATGAGTATCGACTCTTTTGTTAAATAAGGGATTTATTACGTGTACATTGAGTAAAGATTATTAATTCTGTATCAAATTAAATGGTTTACGAGGGAAATTCTATGAAAAAATGATGTGTTCACCTCATGCCTAAGACGGACTAAAGTGTGGTATGTGATTTCACGTATCGTGAAATCTGTAAAAAGAAAGTTGGTAAAATGTTATTTTACCGAAATATTGATATATAAATATTCATGGAGGTTAAGATAAATGACTTTATTTGAAATAGCTAAACGTAATATATGGCGTAATTTAAAAGAGTATTTACTCTATTTTGTAGCTCTAACTTCGAGTATGGTTATTTATTTTATATTTGCATCACTCCGATATAATAATCAAATAAAAAAAGAAATGATTACTAATGTGACGATTAATAACGTTCTTCAATCGTCAAAAGTGATTCTTATTATTTTCATAGCCATATTTATTGTTTATTCTACTAATTTTTTTATAAGGAAACGTAAAAAAGAGCTAGGATTATATTCTTTACTAGGTATACCTAAAAAACAAATTGGTACGATGTTATTTTGTGAAACTATGATAATGGGAGGTGCAGCTCTTGTAATCGGAATACTGATTGGCAGCATGAGCTTTAAGTTATTCTTGGAACTGTTAATGAGTATGATGAAGTTAAACACACCAATTCGTTTTGAGATGTCTATAAAAGCAATAATAGACACTTTTACCGTTTTTTCAGTTATTTTATTATATACAGCATGGAACAACTCACGCTTAATTTATCAATTCCAATTAATTGAATTGTTTCAAGCAAATCATAAAGGAGAAAGTATGCCGAAGGGATCTAAAATTTTGGCGTATATAGCCCTTATGTTAATTGGATTAGGCTATTTCTTAGCAGCTTTTTTTCATGAAGCCATAAATTATGTAAAGGATGCTATGCCCCCAATTGTAATCCCGTTTTTCATTTTGTTTACAACCGTTATAGGGACATACTTTTTATATACATTTTATACAGTCATTTTAATAAAGAAAATTAAAAAGAAAATAAAAATACTCTATAATGGTATGAACATGTTAAATATTTCACAACTATTATATCAAGTAAAAGGAAATGCTAAATTACTTGCAACAATTGCTATATTAAGCGCCACAGCTTTAACAGCGATTAGTACAGTTGTAACGGGGTATTATTATGGACAATCTGAAACCAAGAACAATGCACCGTACAGTTTTTCATATAAAAAACAAGATGATGAAATGGAAAAGCGTATACAGGCTGTTTTTGAGGATAATAAGAAAAAAAATGCTATTATTCGTGATTTTGATGTAGAAATGTTAACAATTAAGGGAGAGAGTCAGGCGAGAGAAGGAAATACAAGTGTACCAAATTCCCAATATAAATTAACAAATGAATTTCAGCTTATGTCACAATCAAATTTTAATTTGAATGCTCAAAATATGGGGGTGAAAAAAGTTGATTTAAATACAGGGGAAGTATTTATATATAGTCCAGAAAATGATAAGCATCTTAATAATGGTAATATAGTTCAATTACCTATTGAAACGGAACAAAGAACATCAGTAATTAAGGGAATCAGAAATTATAGACTTACTAATTTAGGAGAATTGGTTGTAATTGTACCTGATTATCTCTATAAAATTGTTATGCAAACACAACAGACACATATTGTGAAAAATGTTGATGTAACTCAGCAAGAGGATAGTAAAGAATTGACTGAGAGTTTAGTAAAGCTAATGCCCAACGGTGAAAATTCGACAATTAGTACTTTTTATAAAATATATATAGATTTTATGAATATATATGGATTGACGTTTTTTATTGGTAGCTTTTTAGGGCTAATATTTGTACTGGCAACGGGTTCTATTATCTACTATAAACAATTATCTGAGGCATATGCTAATCAGGGATATTACGAGACTATTCGTAAGATAGGTGTTACAAAAAAAGAATTAAGAAGGTCCATTTCGAAAAAAGTTAGCTTTAGTTTTATTTCACCTGTGATAGTTGGACTTGTTCATAGCTTGTTTGCTATACCAGTAATAATCAATATGCCTATATATAATATTTTTACTCCTATTCTAATTAGTAGTGGTGCATATTGCATAATTTATTTGGGTTATTATGTACTAACTGTTTATTCGTATTTTAAAATTGTGTATAAATATTAACTAATATATTTTTAATTATGTTAAATCATCAAACTAAATTTAAATACGTTGGAGATGAATCTATAAGAGGCTTTTAGGTGTTAAAAAATCCAGAATCGTATTGTAAATCATAGAAAGTTGGTAAGCAGTGAAGGGGGAAAGCCAGGAATTGATAGTGTAATCTAACTAATCGAGCGAGAATTTGGCCCACAGATTGCTCATTATATTGAAGGGATCTTTGAGTTTGAGCGTAGAGGAACTGTATGGAATAATACTGTATCAAAGCCTTTTGAAATGATAAAACCATATATATTAACGGAACATTTATATGTTTGATTTTGAAAAAAGCAACTAGTTTAATATTAATCTAGTTGCTTTTCTACTTGTTATTTTGATTGGTTTCAGTAAGGTCACCCTCCATTCAAGATATAAAGAAAAATAATGAACCTCTAATATGATATTCTCTTCCAATCAACTTGCTAATAACAAATTGGTTGAATCTCTTCTATATAATAGAATTTTGTTTATTAATTTTGTACAATTTTATACTGCACCGGCACCAAATACTGAATGATGAGGTATTAATCGTCTAGTTTATAGACAATCCAACTTACTATTCCAATTAAAATACAGCATAATGGAAGTATTTGATCTTGTAATGTATACAATATACTCATATCTCCCTTTGTGAGTATAAGAAATGTTACTATAAAAGCTGTGCAGGTTGTGAATATCCTAAATCTGTTAAGTTCACACCTCCATAAAATTACAATAGACATTAAGGGCATTAGTACTTCTATAGTAGAAGCCAACAGAGAAGCTATTTCTTCTTCCATTAACATTTGTCTTAGAAGAATTGACATACTGTATACAGTACATGCCATTAATATTAGAAAAAGAAATAACTTACTAGTATCCTCCAAATAAGAATTTTTTTCTTTTTAATCCATAATAAAACCAATAATATAATTGTTATCGAACCATAACGAACTATTGAAAAATAAAACACATCTATATATTCTAATTCATAATATGAGAATGGAAACAGTGCTTCCCAAAGAATACCCAGTAGTAAAGAAACCAACATAATAAATAACATTCTGTGTTGTTTCATCCTTAGCCTTCTTTCTAGATTGAGTATATAAAAATAACAATATTATTATGAATTTTAAAATACTGAATATAGGTTCGTAAAATAATTCTAAAAAATGATACGTATCATTTTTAATGATGGATATTAAAAAATCACAAAAGAAATCGAATGGTATCCGTTAAGATCCTTGGATTTCTCTCTAATTGCACTATATATTTCTAAATCTGTCGTTGTTGTTTTTAGAATCTTGTCGGTTATTTTGGAGAACTTAGGACTTTTGTTATAAAAATATTATCATTTATAGACGTTTACTATAAACTCTGTATATTTACTATGAATTTTCTCATAGTAAGTGATAAAGCCATATCCTTATTTCTAACAAATATTGTTTCGATTTTCCCATATTCCCCAGGTATTTCATGAGAATAAATATTAGGAATGTTTGTAAAAAACGTTAGAGCTGTAACTGGAAGAACCGTAATGCCTAGACCCAGTGATACGCTATGTAAAATCATTTCTAACATATTAAACTCCATAATTTTCTTAAGAAGAATTCCCTCATCTTTCAACCATTTTTCTAAAACAAAGCGATACCCACATCCGGGACTAAACACTAAAAATGTTTCATTTTTTAAATCTTGTATATCAAATGTAGGACGATTTGAAAATAATACAAGTGTCTTCGTACTTACCTTATATTGCTCTAAGGAAGAATCTTGAATCGGACTTGTTACAAAAGCACCATCTAGCTTAAATTCTAGGATGTCTATGATCAAACGTTGACTTACATCAGTTTTTAAAGAGATATCTACATTAGGAAATTGTTTATGATAGCTGGCCAAAATGGTTGGTAAGGGATGAACAGTATCTACAGTTCCAATATTGAGAAGACCAGTGGGATTATTTTCATCTATAAACGTATTTTGCAATTCTTCGAATTCTTTTAACAATTTATTAACTTTTTCAAGAAATATTTGTCCATCACCAGTTAATGTGATACCCCGAGCATGTCGATAAAACAAAACTGTATTTAGCTCTTGTTCTAGTAGCTTAATACGTGCTGTTACATTTGACTGCACATAATTAAGGCTTCGTGCTGCTGCGGTAATATTTTGAACTCTTGCTACGGTTTGAAAAATTTTTAAGTCTCGAAAATCCAACGTTCTCTCCACCTTTATATGTTATTGTGATCATTTTGAATGATGTGTTCCATTATTTTTAACAATTTTTCATAATACGATTGATAAGTATAGAATGTACTAAAGATAGATGTTTAACTCTTAACTGTAAAAATAGCTTTAGTACATAGAAACTATGGGGGTCTCAATGTACTAAAACTCAAATTTACTAATACATTTACACTTTAAAGAGCTTAAACTTTAAATAATGACGGCTATTTGTTTTGAATTTTTCTTGAATTACATTATTACTTATGACAATATCTTTAATCAATTTATAGCTTTTATTCCTTATATTTAAAAATATAAATTTATAAAATAAACAGATTTAAATAAAAATTCTACTTGTTAAACATTTATTTTTCACATGAATTTACACCCTGAATTTTTTCTTGAAATATACATCTTTATATAATCTTTATATAAAATTTATGTTGTTTTCTGTTACATATGTTTTTATCTAGTGAGTATGGAAATTTTATTATTGGAAAATTTTCAAATAGTTATTGTAGACATAATGTAAATGCGGGGGGAAATACTTTTGGGTTATGTGATGGGGATTTTTAGGGATATTAGTTCAATGTATTGAGTATTAAAAGGAGATTAATATGAAGCAATCAAAAGCAAAAACATTACAAAAAAACAAGGTATCTATAAGGTTAAATATATTATTTTTGTGCATTTTTTTATCATTTTCAGCAATTATCATTCGTCTTGGAAAAGTACAAATTGTTGACGGAGAGGGTTATAAGAATGCAGTTGAAAAGCAAGAAAATACGACGGTTAGTATTCCTGTTCCACGTGGACAAATTTTTGATAGGGAAGGTGAGAAGGTGGTTAATAATACTGCTGTTCGTACCATTTCGTATACAAAGGGGAAGGATATCACTTCTGAAGAAATTTTAAAAATAGCAAAAAAGCTCTCCAAAATACTTGAGATATCAGAAGAAGATATAAATAGATTGACTGAAACAGACAAAAAAGATTACTGGATGCAGTTAAATAAGGAAAAAGCGAAAAAAAAGATTACAAAAGAAGATGAAGAAAATTTACGTAAACAAAATATTGAAGGAAAAGAATTTGATAAGAAAATAGATGAATTGAGACGAGGACGCGTCACAGCAGAGGAATTGAATGAATTAAGTCCACAAGACCTAAAGATATTAGCTATTAAAGGGAGAATGAATTCAGGTTATAAAATGACACCACAAATTATAAAGAAAAATGTATCTGAGAAAGAATACGCTACAATTAGTGAAAACTTATCAGAATTTCCAGGGATTGATGCAACTATTGACTGGGAACGTAATTATGTAAATGGTGAATTATTCCGTTCTGTACTAGGTAATATAACAAGTACTGAAGAGGGGCTTCCAAAAGAAAATTTAGATTACTATTTAGTTCGTGATTACAATCGCAATGATCGTATTGGAAA
The DNA here is from genome assembly GCF_022663915.1 of Bacillus cereus group sp. BfR-BA-01331. NCBI lineage: Bacteria > Bacillati > Bacillota > Bacilli > Caryophanales > Bacillaceae > Bacillus > Bacillus cereus group sp. BfR-BA-01331. The sequence continues at coordinate 10,588 of NZ_JAKUGJ010000037.1, read as the reverse complement.
GAGTTATATCGAGCAACGATATGAAGATGTACTACATGGAACTAAGGCAGAAGTTAAGAATGTTACTGATAGAAAAGGGAATGTTATTCAAACGGAAACGATCACTAAAGGGAAAAGTGGCAATAATTTAATTATGACAATTGATATGAAATTACAGAAGGCGGTAGAAGAAATTCTTGAAAAGCAATTAAAAGCTTATAAGGGGTCAGAGCCTCTTTTAGATCGGGCATTTGTAGTGATGATGAATCCGAATACTGGAGAAATATTATCTATGGCGGGTAAAAAATTAGGAAAGAAAGACGGGAACATAGAAATAGCTGATTATGCTTTAGGTACGATGACGAGCTCATATGAGCTTGGATCAACTGTAAAAGGTGCCACAGTGTTAGCGGGATTTGAAACGAAGGCTATTACACCTGGTACAAACTTTAATGATGCGCCTATGAAGTTTAAAGGGACTAAGGAGAAGAAATCTTGGAAAGATTTTGGAATTGTTGATGATTTAAGAGCCTTACAAGTTTCTTCTAACGTCTATATGTTTAATACGGCATTAAAAATAGCAGGAATAGATTACGTGCCAAATAGCTCATTAGATATAAAGGCAAGTGCATTTGAAAAAATGAGATATTATTTTGGGCAATTCGGATTAGGGGTTCCAACTGGAATTGATCTCCCAAACGAAACATCTGGAATAATGAAAAAAGAAAATTATCAACCAGGTTTCTTGCTAGACTTAGCTATCGGACAGTACGATACGTATACTCCTTTACAACTTGCACAGTATGTTTCTACTATTGCAAATGGAGGAAATCGATTGAAACCACAAATTTTGAGGGAAATTAGAGAACAAACTACAAAAACTGAAGACATTGGTAAAATTGTGAAATCAATGGAACCAGTTGTATTGAACCATGTAGATATGAAAAAAGAATATATAGATCGAGTAAAGGAAGGGTTTAGACGTGTATTTCAAGAAGGTGACGGAACTGGTGTGAGTACTTTCAAAAACCTTCCTTATAAGCCTGCTGGTAAAACTGGAACAGCACAAACAGTTTATGGAGGTGATGATAATAGTGTTGGTAAGGATCAGGAAGGCAATCGTGTTCGTTGTTATAATTTAACTTTAACAGGGTACGCTCCATATGATAAACCAGAGGTGGCATTTTCTGTTGTTGTCCCATGGATAATTAATGACAAAGGCAATAAAGTTAATTCAATAATTGGTAAAGAGGTTTTAGATGCGTATTTTAATTTAAAAAATAATCAGGGGAAGTATGCAAACTAAAACTATGTAATAAGGAAGTAGAACTAAATTGACTTAAGGCAGTAATCTGAATGAATACTGTAGAAAGACATGGAATTGGGAACTATTTTTATAGTATGAAATAACTTGATAGCGATGGGGGCCGTAGCTATCAAGTTACAACTTTAAAGCCCCCTAAATGGAAAAGCTGTGTTTTTTGTGGCACCGAATTTCATATTTATCGTTTTGGGAAACTTGTTTTGCTAGATTTTCAGGCATAGAGTGGGGCCACTATTTATAATGATTTATTACTTATATAAAAATATTTAGTGTGAATGAAAAATTTATCTATCATTTTTTATGTGTCGTTTATTAAAAGTCTAAATTAGATCAATTAATTGCGATAAAATCTGGTCAAAAATAATGGGATTTTAAGAATAATAAGGTACATTAGTCAATAATTTTAGTTTAAAATCTATTGACTTTGGTGTGAACGGGGGAAGATTGATGAACAACAATAGAATAAATGAGTCAGTTGAAGAAGCTGATGAAAAAAGAGTAAGATCAAGCAAATGTTTTACAAATTGGAATCTTATTGCAGTGGGTGGTGGTATAATCACACTTCTCATTGGGGGCATGATTTATTATCAGGCAACCCACTTCAATTCGAATGTTACAATTAACGACACAAAAGTCGGTGGTCTGAGCGCTGATCAGGCAATACAGAAATTAAAAATATCTGGACTAGCAAACAAAGTCTATGTAGACCAACAACAAATTTTAGATGAAAAAGATACAAAAATGGAACTTGCAGAAAAAGATTTGCCTCAAATTAAGAAACTATTAAAAAGCCAGTGGACACTTTTCCCTTCCTCAAAGGAAAAGAATTATTCATTGTTACCAGAAAAGGCAGATCAATATCGTAGTAAAACGATGAAAAAACTTGTAGAAGAAAAGCTCATCTCTATGAATAAAAAATTAAAAGCGCCTCAAGATGCTATGGCGAAGCTCGAACAAGGCAAAGTTGTTATCTCCAATAGTGTTGAAGGAAAACAGTATGACATTACGAGTTTACTGAAAGATTACGACAAGCAGAAGCATAGAAGCGAAATTCATTTGAAGTCTGCATACATACAGCCTATCAAAGAAGACGATCCGATTATCCAAAAAGAGGAGAAAGCACTACAAAATCTTCTTCAGCAGTCCGTTGATTATAAAGTGCAGAATGAAGTCTATCCTTTAAAAGCAAAAGATTTAATTCAAAATGCCTCTATGCCCAAGGATATGAAAGTTACAATCGATGTGAGCAATATTAAGAACAAGGTTACTGAAATTAACAATGCTAAATCAACATTAAATAAAGATTTTACATTTAAAACTCATTCTGGGGCGGTCATATCAGTAAAAGGACAAGGCTATGGCTGGGCACTAGATGTTGAAAAAGAGACAAAACAAATTCAACAAGGCTTTGAGAAAGGCGAAAAATCAATTTCTGCTTCTAATATTCATGGGAATGGTTGGAAGAAGGAAGGGGTCGGTTATGAAACAACATCGAATAATGGCATCGGAGACACGTATGCGGAAATTTCAATTGCAGAGCAACAAATTTGGATTTACAAGGATGGAAATTTAGCGGTTACAACAAATGTAGTAACAGGGAAACATAGCACGAGTGAAGATACTTCACCAGGTGTGTGGTACGTTCTGTACAAACGATCACCGTACACACTAAAAGGCAGCGCAGTAGGTAAAGGTGATTATGCAGTTAAGGTAGATTACTGGGTTCCATTCACAAATAGCGGTCAAGGATTCCATGATGCTGGCTGGCGAACAAACTGGGCAAATAATGCCTATTTAACAGGAGGGTCGGGAGGATGTGTTAATCTTTCTCCTAGTATTGCAAAAAATGTGTATGATAATTTAAGCACTTATGAACCGGTTATCGTGTACTAGTAAATATCAATCTCGTGTGAGGCGATGTATGTATTAAGAAATTAGATTTATAAAAGAATCAGTGGAATCAATATGGAGGATGGGATGGAACTTTAATTAGCTAGAATACTACGAATCATATAGAAAAAGTTGAACAAGCAAATAATCAACACAAAAATAATGCTGATGTATGGATTTGGTCTACATTAGATGAGTCAACGTTTCGTTTATGTATGACTTTTGAATCGGTACTTTTGTATTCAATCCAGATATGAAAAGTATACCGTGTGAATGTTAAACATATTAAGCAAACTACATTATTGTACGTAGGCGAATTTTTTCTTATAAATTGTAGGAGTTTCCCTTGCATTTTTTCCTAGTTTCTGAATTCATGATGTGTGATGAAATGGTTCAATGTATAGTTATGGTAAATTTTGTATGTCGATAGCGCGATTGGTTACACATATGATTAACACGTGTAAGAGTCGTCTTTATATAATCTTGATATAAATTTTACTTTGTCTTTCTATAAATATGATTTTATATAGATATGAACAAATTAAACTCTTCTTAGAAAGTAATAAGGAGAGATACTCATGAATAAAATTAGAACGGCAACATTCTGTTTATTCACTCTAGTGGTTTTAGGTACAAGTATTGAGATGTCAAATAATGACAGCCCTACAATTACTAATAAACAACGTGCCTTAGCAAATGAAGTGAAACAAAAATTTGAATTAGAAGAAAAGAGTAATGTATCTGTAGAATCCGCCAATGAAGTGGTAGTTAAAAATGAAAATGTACCTATAGAACAAGAGAAAGATATTGCAAGGCCATTGGATGTTCCACTGATTTTACAAAAGCCAGAATTGATGCGTGGTTGTGAAGTAACGAGCCTTGCAATGGTACTACAGTTTTCAGGGGCGCAAGTCGACAAGATGGAGCTAGCCTCAAAAATAAAACATGTACCATTTCAGAGGAATGGTTTGAAGGGGAATATGCATAAGGGGTTTATCGGGAATATAGCTACTTTTGATGAACCTGGATTAGGTGTTTATGTGGAACCGATTTTAAAATTGGCAAAGTTATATGTCCCAGAAGAGAAAGTGAAGGATTTAAGCCACAAAGAACCTCAGCAAATTTATGAAGCCATAGATCAAGGACTCCCTGTATGGGTATTAACAAATGCTCGATTTAAACTGTTACCCAATGATCAATTTTATACATGGAGAACAGATGAAGGGGAAATGCAAGTGACATATCACCAGCATAGTGTCGTAGTGACAAATTATGATGATCAATATGTATATATTAACGATCCGCTAGAGACAGAGAAACATATAGCAATTAATCGAGATGATTTTGAACAATCATGGGTTCAAATGGGGAGGCAAGCCATGACCATTTCCATATAGATAAGCATAGATTGGATGAGAATTAAATGAAAAAAGTGTTGATTATTGAAGATGAAAAAATCATAAGAGAGGCGGTAGCACAATATTTCTCTCATGATGGATATGAAGTAATAACAGCGGAGGATAGCCGAATAGGATTAGAATTATTTACTGCACATGATGATATCAATTTAATCATATTAGATATTATGCTTCCAGTCATGGATGGATGGTCAGTGTGTAGACGTATTCGTAAGAACTCTACCGTTCCTATTATCCTATTAACAGCTCGAAGTGATGAGGATGATACATTACTTGGGTTTGAACTAGGAGCCGATGATTATGTAACAAAACCATTTAAACCAGCTATTTTACTAGCGAGAGCAAAGCGTTTATTCAAAGAGACAACTCAACTTGTACAATTCCAGGACTGCATTGATTTATGTGGTATTTATTTAGATAAATCGGCACGTTCTGTTTCTATAGATGGAAAAAAAGTAGATTTTACACATACAGAGTTTGAAATTTTACTATCGCTAATGCAGCATAAGGAGCAAGTATTGACAAGGGATACGTTAATAACGAACATTTGGGGATATGATTATGATGGAGATGATAAAACATTAACTGCACATATGCGTAATGTACGTGTGAAGCTAGGCGACAGAGCAAAGCATATTACAACTGTTGTTCGAACGGGCTATAAATTCGAGGTAGACAGATGATGAGAAAGAAAATAGTTTTTCAATTGTTTTTTCTAACGTTTTTATTATGCTGTATGATTATTGCTGTTATATTTTTTGGACAAATGTATGTTACAAAATACCTGTATATAGATAAGGAAAAAGAAAGTGTTCATAAACAATTACAACAGTACAGTAAATATTATGAGAAACATTCGCACGATGAGAAGAAAATGCAAAATATAGAAGAAACTTATGCGAATCAGTACGGCATTTTGATTGCAAGGCTAGATAAAGAAGCGAATATCAAAATGCTGCCATCAGGGGATTATTATTTGAAGGTGGTAGATAAAGAGACTCCAGAAAAGACTTCTAAAGTTTTGTTTAATAATATTGTTAATGCAAAAGAATATATGGATCCTGATTTTAGTATCATCATAACGGGTTTCATTAATAAAATATCTACTGTGGCCGTCTTGAATGCGGCTAGTAAGGATTTAGGTAGGGAAATAATTATCCCAATGAGTATGAGAGTAAAAGGGTATGATACTAGTTTTGATTCTTCGATTTATCATCAGATAATTAAAAATATGTTCGATGGTACTAAAGAGGGTATTCACGTCATTAAAAATGATAGGAGGAATACGCTTTATTACTTAGATGGGGTTGTCAAAGAAATAAGTATGCCTAATTATTCAAACCCTGATGCTATTGAAACTTTGTATAACAATGATATTTTTGCGAAACGAATTTTAAATTTTCAAGCTGATTGGATAACCAATAAAGTAAAATTAGAGGATAGAGGTTGGACACAAAAAGAGATTCGTATTAATGATATACAATATATTGAAACAATACAACCCATTATAAAAAACGGTCAAGTACAAGAGATGGTATATACATTATCGTCTTTACAACCACTTACCAAAGCAGCCGATTTAATGAGTGATTATTATATATACGTTATTGCATTTGTATTGGTTCTATCACTTATAGTGTCTTTTTATTATTCAAGAATCATTACAAAACCATTATTAAAAATTAATGAAGCGACGAAAAAAATTATGAAATTCGAGTTTCAAGATCAACTTTCTATTAAATCAAAAAATGAAATAGGGGAACTATCCGCTAATATAAATCAGCTTTCAGATAGAATGGAAGGATATATCAATCAGTTGAAAGATGACTTAGAAAAAGAGAAGCAATTAGAACAGACAAGAAAAGATTTTATTGCGGGTGTTTCACATGAATTGAAAACACCACTTAGTGTCATGCAGGTATCGGCATCTATGCTGCAAGATGGGATTGCACCTGAAATGAATCAATACTATTGGGGAGCGTTGGAAAAAGAGATAGAGAAAATGAATGTAATGATTGATGAGATGCTTAATTTAGCTAAATATGAATCAGGAACGTATCAAATACAGATGGAGCAAGTTCATATAGGAAATTTGATTCAGCAGGCTGAAAAAGATTTACACGGTCAAATTGATGAAAAGTCACTGCAAATCAAAATGAATATTGATGATGTGCGTGTGAAGGGAAAAGCAAATTTATTGGAACAAGTTATAACGAATTTGTTTTCGAATGCAATTCATTATACAGATGCAAAACAAACAATTATGATAGATATACAAGAGGAAAAACATGCCGTATATATAGGATTTGAAAATAAAGGATCACATATTGCTGAAGAAAATATAGAGAAAATATGGGATCAATTCTATAGAGTGGATAAATCAAGAAAACGAGTATGCGGTGGCACGGGCCTTGGGCTCTCAATTGTAAAAAACATATTCGAATTGCATGCTGCAGAGTACGGTGTGACTAATACTGAGGATGGTGTATTGTTTTACTTCCGTTTAGAAAAGTGGGATCAAAGTAGTGAGTAAGGTGTGATGGTCTTGTCAAAGACCTTGCTATGATGTTAAAGGGATTTACATTTATATAGATTGTTTTAAGTACAAAGATGCGAAGTCTATTCTATGACTTCGCATCTTTGTTTTTAATTCAAATTTTGTGTGAGTTAGTTTAAATATTTATTTTTAGTAAATAATAAATAATTTTGTTTTACAATTTTAATTAAAATATGATTTGTTGTTCCATATGATATTCTGATACGGATTACTCCTACTCCTTTAACACCAGCAAAGGTAGAGTCATAGGTTACCTTAACAACATCACGCAATGAAATCACGATTTTCGCTAATTGCTATGAAATTATTAAGTCTACTTTTTTATCATTAATACCTACCATAATACCAAAACACTTCTATAATAATACAAGTATCTTTTTATCTGTTCATAAGAATTTTTCGATTGTTTTTAAGTGTTTACGAATATTATTGAGTTCTAAATGTTAATATCTATAGAGTTTCAAACAAATAGGAAGTTATGGGATCTTATCATTAAAAAAAATATGAAATAGAAAAAGTGTTATTTTAAAGAAATCTAGAGTTTTTAATACAATAGAAATTAAACTGAAAGGTTCCTTTAAATTATTATAAATCTTTTTTTGCATATATTTTCAGTGATATTATCATCGATATAAGGAGAATAGCTATTGAAATGAAACAAGGCACCCATACCATAATAAATAGATGGGAACGGAAGAGGGAGTGTAAAATTCAGATGGCTCAACTGAATTTCTTTTATAAGAGTAGGAGCTACAAAAGGTATCAAAAAGACAACAATAAAAGAAAAATACTGTAGCAAATATTATTAAAAATTAAAATGAATAGCGTTAATCGGTTTATTTGACGATTTACTCTCAGAAAGAGTACGTTTTCATTTTAATTAGCTTGTCACTACTTAAAGAAATACGTATATATTATGTATTTGAGGCTTTTTCACTCATATGTGCCTCCCTAAAAAGAGCACTTGTATACGGTTCTTTTTTTAAATTTTTTCAACATCCGGCAATTACAAAATAACCGATTCCTTGTACGATTTAGGAATCGGTTATTTATTTTATATTAGATGCTATTACTATTGAGCTAATTTTTCAATTGTAGGCATAACAGCAATTGGCGGTAATGATGCAGTCCAACCAACTGCATATACGTTTAATTTTTCACCTAATGTGTAATTTTCCCCACCTGAAACAGGAACTCGTAAAATCTTATTCTGAGAGACTAGATCCCACCAATCATTTTGGTAAGCGAGCGCTTCGTCTTTTGTAGAAGTTGCAGCAACCACTAAGTAATTCTTATCTACTGATATGACATATCCAGTAAAAGGCTCTTGCTCTTGGTTTTGAAGAGAATGAACAGGAGTATTGTTTGCAGAAATCTTAGTAGAGTCTGCAAAGGCTGGTGTTAATCCGAAAGTAAATCCACATCCTAAGGCTAAAGCTGTTACGGTTGTTACTAATTTTTGTTTTTTGTTAAACATAATATATATCCCCCTTATATTTTATCTCTACACTATCCACATTCCATTTGTATACATATAAAGCCTTTTAATATTAAGATATTTAACAAAGTTGTCACAATAATTCCATTAATGGTAATATTACCTATTAATAGGAGTTGTTTTATGTTATAATTCACTAGGTGAACTATTAGTGTTCCTTTCATCACTTGATGAATGTATGCCCTTCCTTAATTGTAAATATGTTTGATTTTATTGGTGGAGAGGGAGATATCCCTCTTCTTTTTTTATTTTTTTATGAATAAATATATATCCCCCTGTTATATAAAAATGTATAAAGTAAGTATTCTTTGTCCATTTTTTTGTCTGTTTTTCTTTAATCATAAGAGAATGTTATTCTCCTATAAAAATAGTAGAAAGTATCTATACTAAACATTAGCAATTTTTTGTAAGGATATTATCAATATACAATTCTTTTTAATGATGATAATTTGAATGTAAGCGATATAGTTGAAGAAATATAATTGTGAGAAATGCACCTTTGTTATTACAGATAATTGTATATTGGGTTTTTACTATAATTATTTAAGGAGGCATTTAAAAGATGAAACGATTTAGTCATTCCGTTATTATGAAAAAAATTGTGGGTGTTACATTAGCTAGTGCAATTGGCTTTAGTGTTTTCGGGACAAGTGCTCATGCTGCAGAGTATACAAATGATGTTGTCATAAATCAGCTGGTGAAAGTTGAAGATATGTCATTGAAACAATTACAAGAAGCAATCCAACAAAAAAATGATCCATTTATTAATCAAGTGAAAATATTTATAAATAAGCATTTTCAGGAAGCGGAATTTTTGTGGGGAAAAGTAAGTAATCCATTAAAAACTACTATCGTAGATTTATTAGTAGGTGATGAAAAAGACTATTCTAAGAAGGTAGATGCTGGACTTAAAAACCATTTCAAGGAAGTACCTGCTTTGTTGAAATTTTCTAGTCCTGGCTTTTTAAAAGATTTAATTAAATTACTAGATTATTTACCAGAGTAAATTGAAGAATAATTTGTTTTGGAATTAAGAAAAGAAATAATTATTACGTATTTGGTTGTTATGAAATAAAAGGGCATCATTCTAATTAGAATAATGCCCTGATTACGTTATTATATATTTAAGAATGTATTATCCCTTCGTATTTCCTTTTTTCGATTCCTCTTCCATAATTTCAGTTGCCTTTGCGGCCTTATCTTGATCCACATTTACCTGAAACTCATAATTCCAATCTCCTTTTGTTTTTCCTATTCTATCAATTTGTAATTTTATCTTAATAGACTCTGGCAAAACATAGGATTTAGAACCAAAAATTTGAATTACTCCTTCAGGTTTATCTATCATTCTATACATAACACCATTTTTATCCAAATCAGGAAGTTGAATAAATTCGGCTTCTTCTGTCGGATAAGCTTCTTGCGGCAATTCTTTTAAACTATTATCTTTTACATAATCCTTACCATGCTGAAGAAGTGAATCTAATTTTTTATTAGAAATATATTCTAACTGGGCAGAAGCGCCACTTTTAAAGAAACCCTCTTTGATTTGCGTTTTTGGATAATAACATTGAACTAACGCATCTGTTCGTTTAAGTGTAGCTCTTCACAATTACTTGATATTATATAGGTGAATAGAAAGATAAATTAAAATTTAGTTTCGTAGTTGTAAAAGGAGGTTATTTATATTATTTTCTTATAATTTTCCAAAAAGGAGAGTTTATGAAAAAGATTATTGTTTTTGTATTAACGATATTTATATTATTCTCAGGATTCGTAACACAAAGTTATGCGTTGTCAGATTCGCAATCTGCGGCAATACAAGCGTTGATAGATGATGCCTGTCGTATATCAGGTGTGCCGGGAATGTCAATCTCAATACTTGCTGATGATGAAGTGTTCTACTTTTCTTCAGGGTATGC
>NZ_JAKUGJ010000036.1:0-23582 GCF_022663915.1 Bacillus cereus group sp. BfR-BA-01331 | reverse complement strand
AATAAAAATTGACGTTCACGTTGTTTGTTTCGTTCAGTTTTCAAAGAACTACTTAGTCGCTCATTTGCGACTTCCTTATGTTAACATCTTCGTTAGTTAATGTCAACTAAGTTTTTCATTTTGTTTGCCGCGTTCTGCGTTATTGCATCGGCGACTTGTTTTATATTACACCTCTAAACTCTAATCGTCAATATGTTTTTCTAAAAAAATATAAAAAGGCTTATTCCTTTTAAAATAAGCCTTTTTATCCTATAACATTCTATTCATTTATTATTTTTCTATAATTGGTAATGAAACGATGAACTGAACGATCCCGTCCTCATACTCAGCTCGAATACTACCACCTTGCAACTCAACAATACTTTTCGCAATAGCTAATCCGAGCCCCGAACCTTCTGTTACTCTACTTCTAGATTGATCTTTCTTATAAAACCGTTCAAACAAGTTCCCTAACTCTTCTCTCGTAAACTCTTCACTATGATTCGCAATAACAATTTGTATATTCCTGCGCTGCCTTTGAAGAGAAACTTTTATCTCTCCGTCATCTTTACTATACTTAATTGCATTCATTAGTAAGTTGTCGAATACACGGACCATCTTTTCCGAATCAATCATCGCATATGCACGTTCCTCAGGAAACTTCTTAACAAACATAAGGCCATGCTCTTCCGCTTGTGGTACTAACTCTTCTATTAATTGATCAAGTAACTCATTTACACACACTTCCTGTTTTTCTAATACAACTTGTTCATTCGTTAACTTCGTATACTCAAATAAATCTTCTATTAAATTCTTTAACTGCTCCGACTTTGCAAAAGCAATTCTAGTATATTCATCATATTGCTCTTTATTTTCATATTTAGAGTCTCTGATTAATCGTAAGTATCCCATAATAGAAGTAAGTGGTGTCCGTAAATCATGAGATACATTTGTAATAAGCTCGTTTTTCTGTTTTTCTAATGTACGCTCTTTTTCTATATTGTTCATAAGTTCTTCCGCCATATTATTAATATTCTCAGTTAAAGACGCAATCTCATCTTCACCTTTCTTCTCAATACGGTACGCTAAGTTTCCTTTTTCTATTTCCTTTACACCTTGTGCCATCGCTTCAATTTGCTTCATCTTTCTCTTTGTTATATAGAAGAAAGAGAAAATAAATACAAGTACACCTATGAAAAACGGAAACGGTCCTTCTTGCGTATCATATATTACTTCACCTTCTGGAATCCCACTAACAAACATGTATAAATTCTTATCTTCTATTGTAATAGGTGCAAAAGCTATAAATTCTTTTCTCGTACTTTCAAATTCTTTTCTACCATTCATATAATTAATCGCAAACGATGATGCATTACGAATTGTATTATGCAAATCAATTTGCTCTTCTTGCGCCTGCTTCGTTTTATATAAAACTTTACCGCTCTCGTCAGTGACCAGCACTTTTAAAGCTCTAGAGTTTTGTTCTAAATTTTGATTCTCTATTTCAATCATAGTTGATATAGCTTCTAATTTATTTTCATGAACTGAACTATTTGCCACGCTTTGAGCTTGTTGATTAATTTGTTCCATACCAACCCGATAATCGATCGTCGCCTCTCGATTCGCATTCTCAAAAAACGGTGTTGCTGCCTTCGCTGACAAAATCCCTAACAACGCACAAGCAGTAAACGCAGTAATAAGTTGAATTCGTATACTCCGTTTCACACTCTTCACTATCTTTCCAATTAATTCTCGAATTTTCCTAACATAAGTAAATGGATTAAATATCTTTTTCAATCTTATACCCCACTCCCCATACTGTTTTTATATATATTGGCTTCCTTGGATTCTCCTCAATCTTTTCACGCACTTTTCGAATATGAACCATTACCGTGTTATCCGACTGGAAAGATTTTTCGTTCCAAACCTTTTCATAAATTTGTTCCGCACTAAAGACCATCCCCGGATTACGGACTAGTAATTCTAAAATTGAAAATTCCCTCGGGGTCAGTTTCACTTCTTCTCCATCCACAATGACTGTATGAGTGGAGATGTTTATTTTCATCTCTCCAATTTCTAACTCGTCCTCATTTTGAATAGCAAAGCCATTCATTTTCATATAACGACGTAGCTGCGATTTAATTCTTGCGATTAACTCTAACGGATTAAACGGTTTTGCTACATAATCATCTGCACCTGTTGTTAATCCTAAAATTTTATCCATATCTTGCGTTTTTGCCGAAAGCATAATAATCGGCATTTCCTTCGCTTCCCTTACTTTCATACACATATGAATACCATCTACTTTCGGCATCATAATATCTAATACGACTAAGTGCACTTCATTTTCTTCTAATATACGTAACCCTTCTTCTCCGTCCCCTGCTTGCAGTACTTTATATCCTTCGTTCTTTAAATAAATTGTAATAAGGTTCCTAATTTCTTTTTCATCATCTACGACAAGTATCGTTTCCCCGGCCATAATATCTCTCCCATCAGTTTTTTAATCCCTAACTTCTATTATAAGAAAACTTCTGAAGAAAAACGCTCGGAAATCCTTAAGATTTTCTGAAGACGCAAAAAAGGTCTAGACTCCCCTCAAGTCTAGACCTTTCAAAAAACCCCTTTTATTTACGAACGTAGATGAAATATAGTACGAATAAAACTCCCATAACATACATAATTGGATGAATCTCTTTACGACGACCACTCACAACCATTGTAATTGGATAGAAGATAAACCCGATTGCAATTCCTGTTGCGATACTATACGTAAGTGGCATTGAAATGATAGTAAAGAACGCTGGTACTGCAATCTCGAATTTCTTCCAATCAATTTCTCCTAAAGATGAAACCATCAAGATTCCTACAATAATTAATGCTGGCGCTGTTACAGCTGGTGTCACAACACTTAATAGTGGTGAGAAGAATAGTGCCAGTAAGAAGAATCCTGCTGTTACAACTGCTGTAAATCCAGAACGTCCTCCTGCCGCTACCCCCGCAGACGATTCAATGTAAGACGTCGTAGTAGATGTACCTAGAATTGCACCAATTACAGTTGCAATCGCATCTGCAAATAACGCTTTACCTGCACGTGGTAATTTATTGTTCTTCATTAATCCCGCTTGATTCGCAACCGCTACAAGCGTACCTGCTGTATCAAAGAAATCAATAAAGAAGAACGTTATAATAACAATCGCCATTTCAACAGTGAAAATGTCTCCAAAGTGAGTTAATGCTACCCCGAACGTTGGTTCTAGACTCGGTATTGCTCCCACTACAGCTTTTGGTGTATCAATTAATCCAGTCGCTACTCCTAAGATCGCCGTAAGGATCATACCGTAGAAAACTGCACCATTTATTTTTTTAATCATGAAAATGATTGTAGTAACAACTCCGAAGATTGCTAGTAACGTTGTGCCCTTTGTTAAGTCCCCCAACCCAACAAGAACAGCATCATTCTTTACGATAATTCCAGCGTTTTGGAATCCAAGGAAGGCAATGAATAATCCAATACCCGCCGCTACTGCAAACTTTAACTCTACTGGAATTGCATTAATGATTTTTTCACGAATACCTGAAGCAGTAAGAATAATAAAGATAATACCTGACATTAATGTTCCAGCAATTGCCGTTTGCCACGGAATTCCCATCGTTAACACCGCTGTATAAGCAAAGAACGCGTTTATTCCCATACCTGGCGCTAAAGCAATCGGATACTTCGCAAATATCCCCATAATTAACGAACCAATCGCCGCTGCTAATGCTGTAGCAACGAATACTGCACCTGGATCCATTCCTGTACCCGCCGGTAATCCTTTAACATTTCCAAGCGACAGCGTAGCAGGATTGACAAATAGTACGTAAGCCATAGATAGAAATGTCGTTAAACCTGCTATGAACTCTGTTTTATAATTTGTGCCGAGTTCATCAAACTGAAAATAGCGTTTCATCTTACGTTTCCCCCGTTATATGATTACTCGCCGTATTTCACCCTAGCCCTCTTTTATCTATAAAAATAAAAAAGGCTTCCATTGCATATACATGGAAGCGTTCTATGAATAAAGACAAGTTCCCCCTCATCTTTATAGAAACGCCTCGTAGTCAAGCCATTTACGGTAGCTAGGTAGAAACTTTCGGGCCATATCCCCGATATTATACGACGGCATAATATTCACTTTTCGTTTGAATTACATACTCATATTAACTCGAGGAGGTGGTTTTGTCAATTTAAAAACGAACATTTTTATAAACTTTTATATTTTCGTTCGTATTAAGGGTAAAAACAAAAAGATCCATCTATACATGAACGATAGATGGATCTTTTTTATTACAATACTATTCCCACTCAATCGTAATAGGTATGGGATAAGTATTGATATATAGCTACTTCATCTATTTTTTAATTATTTGGTGGGGCAATTGGTGGTGAATAAACATATTATCGAGCATTCAACGAATTTATGCAAACTAAATAACAAGCAAAATCTCCAAATCTCTTTCTATCACTTTCAATAGTCCCCAACTCGTCAAACCACACCGAACTCCAATTTTGTTGTTTCATATAATTTGCAATTACTTTTAGATTTATCATAAATGTATTGTGTTGATGTGTTCGGGAATCATCAATGTCTCTACGCTCTTCTAACGTCTGTATACTCCATTCAGCACGAGTATTCGCATAAACGATAGCAGATTTAATCATATCTTCCCAAAACTCCTTAAAATCACTATCGCTGGTATTAACAGACTGTAATATTTGAGAGTAAATTTCTTCAGCTTCTTGAAAAGTTAAACTATCTTTTTCTTCTAAATATGTTTTATACGTCAACATAAACCTCTCTCCATTCCCCATGTATAGTATCCTTTTCAAAGGTTGAATATCTTTTCTTTTCAGTATCATATTTCAAAACCGGAATATTGCCGCTTTTTTCAACAGTACCATCAATATAAAAATGACTTTCTCCATCCCAATAAACCTTTCCAAGATATTCTTTTTTATTTGCTATCTCCACACTTGAAATATGCCCTGCAATAATATCTTTATAAAAATATCCTGTCTCAGCTGGGTACTTTTGTGTGAAATACTCTTTAGGAGTACCATGTTTCCACAAATCTTCGGCTTCTTCTAAAATACCAGCATGGACAAATATTTGTTGGTCTGTTTCAAAGTAACGAAGCTGTTTAGAAATATTCAGTAACCATTTCAACAAATCACCATGTTTCTTCTTAATAGCTTCCTTTAATGCCTCACTTACTTTTTCATATGAATAGGTTAAAGGCTGAAAAGTATCAAAAATCTCTCTATACTCCTCAACAGTAAGGAAACTTTTAAATGTACATATATCTGGCTCTTGAAATAACAATTTAAAATCATCCTCTTGGGAATATAACCAATGAAGGAATACTTCATCATGATTTCCTACCAAAACAATAACTTGATCCACATGATTTTCATGTAATTCTTTTATGTAATATAAAACCCTACATGAATCATTTCCTCCATCCACGTAATCACCTAGGAAGATAATTTTATTTTCTTTATTCTTTAAATCAACATTTTTCAACGAATCAATCATTTCATTGTAATAACCGTGAATATCGCTAATTGCATATATCGTAGCCATTTATTTATCCCTTCTTTTTTTTATAACTTGATTTCCATTAAAGATTATCTTCGTATATTCGGCAGTCTCTATTTTTATATTCCCTGACATCTCCTCAGCAATTGCCATATCAGCACCACTCCACATATGAGCATAATGTTTTAAAGTAATCTCGGGACTTGAATGACCCATACGTTGAGATAAAACTAGCACCGACACATTAAATTCATTAATAAGATATGAAGCATGAGAATGACGCAATCCCTTTGCTTGTATCTTTTTCACTCCTGCAAATTTAGAATATCGCTCAATAATTCGTGATATCGTTGATTTAATCATCGGTAGACCATCATAACTAAACACAAAATCATTTTCCTTACCTAATCCAATCTCTGTTTGCCTACTTTTCCAGTCATTTAAAATTTTGATAGTGTCATCATCCAGTGCTACTATTCTCTTTCCATCTTCTGTTTTCGTATATGAATTCCGTTTCCAATCCGCTCTGTTTTTCATAATAAGCATATGATGAATCCGTATACGTTTCTTTGTTAAATCAATGTCATTCCAATATAAAGCTGTTCCTTCATTCACACGAATCCCTGTCATATAATAAACCCATAACATAACGAAATTTAAGTGTTCATAAAAATCACCAATATAAATTTGATTTATCACTTTTTCAAATTCTTGTTTTGTCCAATAGGGTACAATAGCTTTTCCTTTGTTGATTGCCCTAACCTTTTTTGAAATATTGTATTCTAAGTATTGCATTTCAACAGCTTTATCTAAACTTTTACGAAATGTTCCAAAAACTAAACTCGCATAAGATTGAGAATACCCTGCTCCTCCATTTTCTTGACTTGTTAATAACCATGTACGAAAATTTTGTACGTCCTCAACTGAAATAGAACGGAGAGGAATTGAAGCAAATCTATCTCTTATCTTTTCCAATATTCTTTGCTTAATAGAAAAGGTACTTTCTTCAACTTCTGTTTGATAATACGCTATATATACAGTATTCATAAATTGCTCGTAAGTCATTTTATAGTTAGCGTAACTATTGACTTTATGATATTCTCTTTTTAATCGAGTTAACTCTTTGTTAGCTTCGAACGCGGAAGAAAAGGGCTTTCCATTAACGTCTTTTCTTCCTTTTTTTCGTATTCGTTTTCCTGTAATCCGATCAATGCCAAATTCTGATTGATAAAAGAAATTTCCCTTATCATCAACATATACACCAGGGTATTTCGTTGTTTGCTGCGTCATTGGGAATTACTCATTTCTGTTATAAGAGAAACTCCTAAAATGGATTCAACCACATCCCTCGGTACTCTCCCCAGTCTTTTGTTGTTATAATACGGACAACCTTTTTGCACCATGATTGCTTTTGCTTGCCTAATTAGTGAAACAGCTTGATATTTCTTATATCCTAGTTTAATTAAATCATCTTTACATATTGTTGTACCCATCACAACAACCCCTTTCCACGCTAATATTCATCCTCACTCATAAGTTCTAAAATACGTTGTTCAATTAATGTTTGGTCGGACTCAGTGATTTTTTCTTTCCCCATATGTATTAACTCTTTCAAATAAAGATCAGCATATTTTTCACCATATACGCGCCTAAACGACTCATAGAGCATACTGATTGATTTTACCGTAGCATTTTCAACCCAATTTTTCTTTTTCTTTAAAGTGAGCTTTTCACGCTCTACTTTTAAGGGAATTTCCTCAATACCATCTACAAGTTTTTGCCACCATCTCATTGTAGGAAGTCTATTTTTATTATGTAAGTCACTAGCACCCTTAGGTTGTGTCTTGAAACAATAATGAGCTGATAAAATACCTTTAACTATGGTATTAAGTGGTTTCCCATTCGATATTTGAAGAGCAACTTGCATTGCTTTATTTCCAGTCAGCTCTAGTTCCCATCTGACCCACTTTTCAACATTTACAATTTCACCTGCATTATCTCTTCTTTCTTGTTTTTTATCATAGATTCGTAATATTTGCGGAGATGCACCAATATACAATGTAAAACCGGTCAATTTCCCATCAAGAATCCTACCACTATTTATTTCAATAAATTTATGACTTTTCGTACTTAACTGCCCTCGTTTCACATAATCCTGCAACACTTTTACAGATGGAGTAACATCATCAAAAATATCTAAAGCCAAATCTATTCTTGATACTTTACCTTGTATTTCTAAAATAACTGATACAAATTTGTACCAATGCCAACCATCAATCCTCGACATGTGTTCTTCATATTGTCTACACGCTTGTCCAGGCATATCTATAAGAACACTACTGTGACTTCGTGAGGAATGAAGCTTTATATTCGCAAAGCTAATGCACATATCGTAAGTAGGATATGGAGACCCCTTAATCTCTGAAGAAAATTCAGAGATTGGGATTCCTAATATTCCATCAGCGACTGCCGGTAACTCACTATTTGGAATCGAACAACGAAGGTAATCAATTAAGCACTGATTACTTCGCTTTTGACTCATGTACTTCACCAATAGTGTAACTATCAGCTTCAATTTTGAGTTCTGAATACTGCCATGTATCGATCATTGGCTTACCTTGTCCGACAAATGTTTTCTTTTGCACCTTTTTAGGTTTTACTTTAAGCCCTATAAAAGAAATTGGAATAAATTCACCATCTTCGTAATCATCAAAGATAGGTAAACTATCTTGCTTTTCAATAACTACAGTAATAGGCGAACCAATTTCAGTACCACCATTTTGTAATACAAGCTCAATAAATGGTCTATCGTAAACTTTAAACGTTATTGCATACTTACCTGTTTCAACTAGCTCACCATTTAGATTCTTTTCTTTTTCAATTCGAGTAGCAAAGCCATCCTTTTGCACCAACATTGCTGTAGGAACTTTAAATTGTTTAATGTCAAAATGAAAATCACCTAATTCAACATTTTCCGAGTCATTTAAAGAATGTAATCTTGACGATTTTAAAATTAATTTTTCCATGTTTCCAACCCCTTTTTATCATTTTTTAATCCCGAACTCTCGGGATTTTGAGTAACCTTCCAAACCTAGGGCCCCAACCGATTGAATCATTTCCATTGAGGGTATTACACCCGTGTTACTCAACGGGTGGCTTCGCTAATCTTAGTTATTTATAAGAGTTGAGCAAAGAACGCTCAACTGGACCTCACGTTTCACGAGCGTTTCTTGCCACTCCGTTTGGCGACCCCAGTCGCCACCGAAACCCTCGCAAAACGAGAGGTTATATTGAAATGTTTAACTGTAATATTTTAATTCTGCAATAAAATTAAATTCCTTATAGTCAAGAAATGGAGTCTCTAGATACTTCGGCTTGCTCCAACCTAATCCATCAAGAAAAATATACCCTGTCCCTTGACCGCTAACTGTCTCCAATCCTTCTAAATCTCCAAACACCATTCTGTAAGCTTCATTACTCATGTTTCCTAACGCAATTCGAACACTCAAATTGTCTCGAAGCTCAGTCGGAATATTAGAAGCGTTCGGCTGCTGAGTAGATAGAATAACGAACACGCCCATCTCACGCCCTTTAAGAATGATCTCAGTTAGATTTGACATGGTTTCAGCAAAGGTTTTCTTATCAGCTCCAGCCCTAAACGCACCTAATTCATCAAAAACTAAAAATATAGGCTCCAAACCATAGTCAACATATGAAGCCCCGTAGACGAAATTTTCAGGATTTTCTTTGTAAATAGCAAACCTCTCCATCATTTGTTCTTTTACTTCACGAGTTAATCTAGCAATATTATTGGTTTCACTAGCAACATATTCTTTACCCCAAAAATGTTGAATACTTGATAAATCCGAGCGTTTAGGGTCACAGATATAAACTGTGGCTCGCATTTTTTTCATTTCAATAATTAAGTAGTTCAAAAACGTTGTCTTTCCTCCACCTGTAACTCCAGCAAGAAGAAGATGAGGTTGTTTTAATACATTCCAAGTAAGGTTACTGTTAAACGGAATATAAATACTATCGTTATGAGCTTTCCCTTGATCACTTGCCATCACTATACGTTCATCTTGTTTTTTTCTAAAGTAATAATCACAATAAGAAATTTTATCTACTTTGTTATAAACGGTTGAGCCAACCAATGCACTCAGTCCTGTATCGAGAGAACTTATCTTATCGTTAAAAACATCAGCATTTTTATAGCCACGTACAATCAGAGTTTCCTCGTCCTCACAAAAACCAAATACTGCACTGTTTGTCACAACTTTTACACGTTCAATATTATTTTCCGAGTCCTTTTTTTCTATCATTTCTGTTTCATACAACTTATTAGCCTTTATAAAATACAAAAGTTTTCCGGCAATTTTAGAAGGCTTGTTACGCTGCCTATAATAGAATTTCCAAATTTTGAATAAGAGATAAACTAATACAGGCAATAAAATAAAATCTGTAGTTGTATAAAAGAGACCCAAAACATTGATAGTAGGAAATAAAGGAGCTAACAGTACAACTAACCAAAAAGAAATTAACGATCCAATGACACACATCCAAAATAAGACGTTTATATGATTCTTATCGCCTGTATAAGATACAAGTTTAAAATCATCTTTTATACTTCTCTTTTTAATAGTTCGAGTTATAAAACGAAATAAATTTGTCATGTATTAGCTTCTTTCTTCTCAAATTTAGAATGAGGAAGAGAGAAATCCCCTCACTCAATTCCGTTTTCGGTATCTCTTTTTACTTTTAAGTCTAATCTTCTTTTAAACAAGCCCTCAACATACTTTACTTTATTATTTAATGCTACTAACACTTGATTGGCTTCTTCCTCCGTAAAGGCATAACGATTTGTTGAAAGATTACTAATTAAGTCGATTTCCTTTAATGTTCTTGCCAAACGTTTTTTTACTAATTTTTGAAATCTTTCTTCTTTTATTTTCATGCAAATCCCCTCTTTCTCTCTTAAATTAATCTTCAATTACAATTTCGCCATTATCACCAATGCGATAATCACCGTTTCCGATAGCTACAGACTCCATATACTCTTCTAAATAATCAATGACTTCAAGTTGTTCCTCATCTGACAAATTTTCAAACTCTTCTTCAAGCATTTCAATTAATACCTCCTTCATGAATTTAAATCACGCAAACAAGCACCAAATTGCGTTAAAATAATATTATCACCTTAAGTTCACCTGGTCAACACCAAAAAAACATATATTTGCGTGATTTTTTGGTGAGTTAATATTATAAATAAATATTTGCTCTCGAAAAAGGCAAATGTACAAAGACAAGAAAGTTTAAACTTTTATTTATAAAGAAAAGACATCCTAAGATGCCTTTCTACTCTGTAACAAATTTAAATACATAGTACATAAAAAATAGACAAGATAGATATGCTAGTCTGCCAGCAATCGATTCTCTCATAAATTTCATAAGTATGACTTTGACAAGCAATGCTAAGAATAACGGTATAAACAGTACCATAGCAAGTTTGATCGCTATGTCATTTATTGTTGGATTAAATGGTTCAAAATTAATTATAATATTCACTTACCCTTCTATTATCCGTTTATTTTTATAATATAATTATATAAATAAGCTCACTAAAAAGATACCATAAGGTTCCTTCCTCCAACTGAACCATCTTAATTTTAATCGGTTTTGTTGTAAATATAGGAAGCATTTCAAGGAACAATCAGGATTCCTACCGGAATTGTTCTTTTTTATCATATGCATGGCTTCTACTCCTATATGATATTACCCTATATAACAAAAAAAGCACCGCTATGGATGCTTTAGCCTACATATTCTTCAATTTTACTAAAGATACCATTAATAGCAGGTACTACGCATGCAGACGCTACAATTGCAGAAATAAGTTTAACAAAAAACAAGCTTACAGTCATATTAACACCCCCTGCTCTAATAATAAGCGGGAAACATTACATGAATTTTAAAATCATATTATACTAATATTAATTTTTATTTATTTTTGTTACAAAGATAAACACGTTCATTAAAGAGCTTGTTTTAATACAGCAACTAATTCATTTATACTTTTCATTTCTTCAATGAAGTCTTCATGTCTTGAATATAGCCCAGATGTGTTCTTATCTTCTTCTGAAATAACTTCTTTAAGTTCGCAGTCTACTCTTTCGTACTTTGCAAAAAAAGTCCTCGAACATTACCGGCTAAGTAGTTTAGAGTTTCTTGTCCCAAGTTCAAAAAGTTTAGCCTTTCATGTCTTTGTACAGCAAAATAAAAAGGCTAATCTAAAATGATTAACCTTTGTTTTAATATTTATTTTTCTTCTTTTTTCTTCTTTTCCATTAGTTCAACTTGATTTTTTAGTGCATATCCAATAGCAAAGCCTTGAGTTACTTTTCCTCCTCCAGATTCTTCACTAATCAATTTTTGCAACTTTGTTAAGTTCTCTTTTGCTTCAATAGATAATGTAATTGTCATTCTCATAAAATTGCCTCCTATAAATAAACATCCTATTACGTGTCATTTTACCACCAATATGGTGATTCCACAATTTAATAGAAAAATCATTGAATACACCCTTATCAATTAACCCCCCAAGAAATATATCTTGGGGGGTCTTTTGGTGGTGAATACTATCATAAATCAAGCATTTAAAACATTTAACAAGTTGAAAAACGCTTTAAGATAGGCTTCACAAATATTATTAATTTAATGTCTTATTCCCACTCAATAGTTGCTGGTGGCTTACTCGTTATATCATACACGATACGGTTAACGTGTTTTACTTCGTTTACGATACGTACAGAGATTTTCTCTAATACGTCCCAAGGGATACGTGCCCAATCAGCTGTCATACCGTCGATAGATGTTACTGCACGGATACCTACTGTGTAATCGTAAGTACGCTCGTCACCCATAACACCTACACTACGCATACCAGGAAGCGCAGTGAAGTATTGCCAAACTTCGCGGTCTAATCCTGCTTTTATAATTTCTTCACGTAAAATTGCATCAGATTCACGAACGATTTCTAATTTCTCTTCTGTAATTTCACCTAATACACGAATACCAAGTCCTGGACCTGGGAACGGTTGACGCCATACGATTTCATCAGGAATTCCTAGTTCTGATCCTAATACACGTACTTCGTCTTTAAATAAAGTGTTTAAAGGCTCAATTAATTTGAACTGCATGTCTTCTGGAAGTCCACCAACGTTATGGTGAGATTTAATTGTTTGTGCAGTTGCTGTACCACTTTCAACGATGTCTGTATAAAGTGTACCTTGCGCTAGGAAGTCCATTCCTTGTAATTTAGAAGCTTCATCATCAAATACGTAAATGAATTCATTACCGATGATTTTACGTTTTTGCTCTGGATCTTCTACACCTTTTAACTTGTTCATGAAGCGCTCTTGTGCATCCACTTTAATAACGTTCATATGGAAGCCTTCGCTAAATGTTTTCATAACACCTTCTGCTTCATCTTTACGAAGTAAACCGTGGTCCACGAAAATACATGTTAATTGGTCACCAATTGCCTTATGAATTAATACTGCTACAACAGAAGAGTCTACACCGCCACTAAGTGCGCATAATACTTTTTTGTCTCCAACAGTTTCACGGATCTTCTCTAATTCTACTTCGATAAAGTTCTCCATGTTCCATCCTTCAGAACAACCACATACGCCGAATACGAAGTTTTTAATTAAATCGTTACCGTGCTCAGAGTGACGTACTTCTGGGTGGAATTGTACACCGTATAAGTTTTCCGCTTCATTGCTCATACCAGCAATTGGACAAGACTCACTTGTTGCATCTACTACGAATCCTTCAGGTAAACCAGTTACTAAGTCACCATGGCTCATCCATACAACTTGCTCTTCTGGAAGGTTCGCATATAATTTTGATTCGTTCTCTACTTTAAGAACAGCTTTTCCATACTCACGGTGGTTTGCACGTTCTACTTTACCACCGAAGTGTTGTGTCATAAGCTGCATACCGTAACAAATACCGAAGATCGGTAATCCTAGTTCAAAGATTTTTTCATCACAATGTAATGCGCCTTCACCGTATACACTATTCGGTCCACCAGAGAAGATAATCCCTTTTGGATTCATTGCTTTAATTTCTTCTGCAGTAATTGTATGTGGATGAAGTTCACTGTATACACCGAACTCACGAATTCGACGTGCTATTAACTGATTGTACTGACTCCCAAAATCTAAAACGATAATTGTATCATGCTGCTTCTTCAAAATAATCACCCCAACGTTAGTTCTCGTATATAAATATTTTCACCAATTTGGCGAAAAGCATTACTAATATAATAAAAAAAGCCAGTCCTCCGCCTCTAGTCTCATGACAAAGAAAAGGCAGGGGTCTGGCTTTATAAAGAAAGATAGTCTTCCGCTCTTTATAAATATAAGACGCACTGCCTTCATAGTCAGGTTGTTTACGGTAACCCGGTAGAGACTCTCAAACCATATCATCGAGGATATATGAAGGATTGTTTTATATTATCTTCCTAGATTCTAACAATGAAGTATCGATATGGTCAAGAGAGAAAGCGACAAAATTCTACAGAAATTATTTTCCTGCGCTCAAAAACATAAAAAAACATCCACTTCTATATAGAAGTGGATGTTTTTCGGGAGAACGGAATTACATCATTCCGCCCATACCACCCATGCCCATGCCGCCCATGTCAGGCATTGCTGGTGCATTTGGTTCTGGCTTGTCAGCAACTACAGCTTCAGTTGTTAAGAACATAGCTGCAACAGATGCTGCGTTTTGAAGTGCAGAACGAGTTACTTTAGCTGGATCTACGATACCAGACTCAAGCATGTTAACCCATTCGCCAGTAGCTGCGTTGAAACCAACGCCTACTTTTTCGCCTTTTAGACGCTCTACAACTACAGATCCTTCTAGACCAGCGTTGATTGCGATTTGACGAACTGGCTCTTCTAGTGCACGAAGTACGATGTTGATACCTGTTGCTTCGTCGCCTTCAGCTACGATAGAAGCTACTTTTGTGTATACGTTCATAAGTGAAGTACCACCACCTGCAACGATACCTTCTTCTACTGCTGCACGAGTTGAGTTAAGTGCATCTTCAATGCGAAGTTTGCGCTCTTTTAACTCAGTTTCAGTTGCTGCACCTACTTTAATTACTGCTACACCGCCCGCAAGTTTAGCAAGACGCTCTTGTAATTTTTCACGATCGAATTCAGAAGTAGTTTCTTCTAATTGCGCGCGGATTTGACCGATGCGAGCTTCGATTTGTTGTGAATTTCCAATACCTTCAACTACAGTTGTGTTTTCTTTCGTTACAACAATTTTACCAGCACGTCCTAAAGATTCAACTGTAGCAGATTTTAAATCACGTCCTAATTCTTCCGTTATTACTTCGCCACCAGTTAAGATTGCGATATCTTCTAGCATTGCTTTACGACGGTCACCAAATCCAGGAGCTTTAACAGCAACTACATTGAATGTACCACGAAGTTTGTTCACTACTAATGTAGCTAACGCTTCGCCTTCTACATCTTCAGCAATGATAAGAAGTGGTTTACCTTGTTGTACCACTTGCTCTAATACTGGTAAGATTTCTTGGATGTTAGAAATCTTTTTGTCAGTAATTAAAATGTATGGGTTATCAAGAACTGCTTCCATTTTGTCAGAATCAGTAATCATGTAAGGAGATGCATATCCACGATCAAATTGCATACCTTCTACTACGTCTAATTCTGTTGTGAATCCTTTAGATTCTTCTAAAGTAATAACGCCGTCGTTACCAACGCGCTCCATTGCTTCAGCGATTAATTGACCTACTTCTTCGTCAGCCGAAGAAATAGCAGCTACTTGTGCGATAGAAGATTTACCTTCGATTGGTTTAGAAATCGCTTTTAATTCTTCAATTGCAGCAGTAACAGCTTTTTCGATACCTTTACGAAGACCCATTGGGTTTGCACCAGCTGTTACGTTTTTAAGACCTTCACGAATCATAGCTTGCGCTAATACAGTTGCAGTTGTCGTTCCGTCACCAGCTACATCGTTTGTTTTGCTAGCAACTTCTGCTACTAATTTCGCACCCATGTTTTCGAATGCATCTTCTAATTCGATTTCTTTTGCGATTGTTACACCGTCATTTGTAATAAGTGGTGAACCGAATTTTTTCTCAAGTACAACGTTACGACCTTTTGGTCCAAGCGTTACTTTTACTGCGTTTGCAAGAGTGTCGACACCGCGAAGCATCGAACGACGTGCTTCTTCACTAAATTTAATATCTTTTGCCATAATAATTGACCCCCTTGGATTTTTAAAATGTATATAATTAACCGATAATTGCTAAAATGTCACTTTCACGTAAAATCAAGTAGTCTGTACCTTCGTATTTCACTTCAGTACCTGCATATTTTGAGAAGATGATAAGATCACCTGCTGCTACCTCTAAAGCAACACGCTCACCATTTTCAAGCACTCGGCCTGTACCTACTGCAATAACTTTACCCTCTTGTGGTTTTTCTTTTGCAGTTTCTGGTAATACAATACCACTTGCTGTTTTTTCTTCTGCTTGAACAAGTTCAATTACAACGCGATCACCTAATGGCTTTAGCATGAACAACAACCTCCTCATTTTGTTATGTAAATTTTATTTATTAGCACTCAAGTCACACGAGTGCTAACACACTTCTAATAATAAATAATCTCAATTTCTTTTGCAAGTAAAAAAATCATAATTTTTTCGCAAATTACTTTATGCACTTTCCTATATAGCATTACTTCTTCTACTGCCTTTACCATATGAATCGTTGTTCCCACTTCTTGTATGTTACAATATGAAAGACACCCTAAGTTGTTTTCGCTAAACGTACAACTTTTTCCTGTCTCCTATTTTATTTTCAAATACTTATTTACAAAAAAAATATAATTCAAATGAAAGTTTATATCGTAGGTAGCATATTTACATGTTATCCTACCTTATCTCATACACTAGAGTTAGAAAGGATGGTTAAACCATTTGAAGAAACAATATTGGTGGATTATCGTTACATACATTTTAATGCAGTTATCTGGAATTGTTGGCTTACCACTACTCCTAAAAACAGGACTCTATGATAATAGAGGATTTACCATGGAGGAAAAAGGTCAAATCATAACGGGACATTGGGCAATCATTAGCTTCTTTGTTGCATTATGCATCGTGCTTTGGTTACTTAGAATAGATATTCGTGACAGGCATTTAGATAAAATGCGTGTTACGATCCCAGCTACAGTTGGTTGGATTATAATCGGTATTCTCTTAGCTTTCTCTTCCCAAATAATTGCCGGTATGATCGAAATGCGTCTACTAGGAATTAAACAAGGTTCGGAAAATACAATGAAGCTGATGGAAATTGCAAGAACGACACCTTGGTTCCTCATTGTTGTATCTATAATCGGACCTATCTTAGAGGAAATCGTATTTAGAAAAATTTTATTTGGCACACTTTATAAGAGATTTAATTTCTTTGTTGCTGCTATCATTAGTTCACTAGTATTCGCGGCGATTCATTTTGATTTTACTCACTTATTGGTATACACTTCTATGGGGCTCGTATTCGCCTTTTTATACGTAAAAACGAAACGAATTATAGTTCCTATTGCAGCCCATGTGGCAATGAATACATTAGTCGCTATTGGACAAATTTTTATGAGTAATGAGCAAATTCAAGAAATGATTAAAGAAGCTGAAAAAATGCAAGGCTTTATCGGAGGATTTTTAGTATGAGAAACTCACCATTGTTCATGGCTGCATTGTACTTTCTTCTTGGATGTATCTTTACACGCTTCGCCATTACGAACGTAACAGATACAATCTGGAATATGTGGACAATACTATTTGCAGTTATGGCAACAATTGATTTTAATTTGGCACTTCGCCTTATCTTAGTTAAATTCACAAAGAAAAAACAATAATAAAACGCAGAGGTCATCTCCTCTGCGTTTTATTGTGGATAATTCTTCAAAAAGTAAACAAGCGTTTGTAACTCTACAGCTAAATCAATGTGATGAATTCTTATATTCTCTGACACATTTAAGCGTGCTGGTGTGAAATTTAAAATACCATGCACGTTCGTTTCTGCCAATCTATCTGCCACAGATTGCGCTACTGTAGCGGGTACTGTTAATATTGCCACTTGTATATCAGTTGATAAACGTTCTTCTAGTTCATCCAAATGATATACAGGAATGCCTCCGATTTCTGTTCCAACTTTCTCTTCACTAACATCAAACGCCATTTCAATTTTTGTATTATTGTTTTTCGTGAAATTATAATGTAAGAAAGCGGTCCCTAAATTACCTACTCCAATAAGTGCCACGCGTGTTATATCATCTTGGTCGAGTGTTTCACGGAAAAATGATAATAAATAATTTACGTTATATCCATATCCTTTTTTCCCTAACGCTCCAAAATATGAAAAATCTCTTCGAATAGTTGCGGAATCAACCTTTACCGCTTCACTCAATTCGGCTGATGAAACACGTTGCTTACCAGAAAGAGATAAGTTTTGGATAAATCGATAGTATAGAGGCAATCGTTTGGCAGTGGCCTGTGGAATTTTTTGCTGATCCATATAACCTCTCCTCTCTTCCTATCTTTATTCTTATACTCGAATCAAATACAGAAGTTTAGTACTCATGAATTTCCTTGTATAATAAAGAGAAGAAGTATTCTCTCTTTATTTTAAACTATACACTATTTTTAGTATGATTGAGAAATATAAACATGGCAAAGTTAAGAAATTATTTGAGGTGAAAACATTGATATTATTACAAGTGAATGGGCTTTCGAAATTATACGGTGCAGAAACGATTCTTGCAAACATAAAATTGGAAGTACAAACAAAAGATCGTATCGCATTAGTCGGACGAAATGGAGCCGGAAAATCTACATTATTAAAAATAATAGCTGGCGAGTTATCTCATGATGGTGGTGAAATTATAAAACCGAAAGATGTCTCAATGGGGTATTTAGCTCAAAATACTGGACTCGAAACGTCTTTAACAATTTGGGATGAAATGTTAACCGTCTTTACACACTTGCAGCAGATGGAGACAAAACTTCGAAGGCTAGAGCAAGAGATGGGAAAAGAAGAAAACTTTTCAAATGCGGCTATATATGAGAAATTATTAGCTGATTATGACCAATTACAATTAGATTATAAGGATCAAGGCGGCTATCAGTACGAAGCGGATATACGCTCAATTTTAAGCGGTCTTGGCTTCCCAGTTGAAACGCATCAGACGAAAATTTCCACATTAAGTGGTGGACAAAAGACTCGATTAGCTCTTGGGAAATTATTATTAACTAGACCAGACTTACTTATTTTAGACGAACCTACAAACCATTTGGACATTGAGACACTAACATGGCTTGAACAATATTTACAAGGCTATCCTGGCGCGATTTTAATCGTTTCCCATGACCGTTATTTCTTAGATAAACTCGTTACACAAGTATACGAAATTTCTAATAAGGAAAGCCGACGATTTGTTGGTAACTACAGTAAATATTTAGATTCAAAATCAGCTCTATACGAGCAAGAGATGAAGCGTTATGAAAAACAACAAGATGAAATTTCTAAACTGGAAGACTTTGTACAAAAAAATATAGCTCGTGCATCTACGACAAAACGCGCTCAAAGTCGCCGTAAACAATTAGACAGAATGGAAGTATTAACTAGACCATTAGGCGATTCTAAATCAGCTTCCTTCCACTTCGATATTGAAAAACAAAGTGGAAATGATGTTTTACAAGTGAAAGATGCAACTATTGGCTATTATCAGGAACCGATTATTGAACATGTAAATATGCGCTTAACTCGCGGTGACAGTGTTGCCTTAGTTGGGCCGAACGGAATTGGAAAATCTACATTATTAAAATCCATTGTGAATAAGTTACAGCTATTACATGGAAACGTTGCTTTCGGGTCAAATGTATCTGTTGGTTATTATGATCAAGAACAAGCCAACTTAACATCTTCGAAGCGAGTTTTAAATGAATTATGGGATGAATATCCCCTGCAACCTGAAAAAGAAATTCGCACTATACTAGGCAACTTTTTATTCACAGGGGATGATGTACTCAAACCCGTATCTTCTCTTAGTGGGGGACAAAAGGCTCGACTAGCTCTTGCAAAACTTATGATGCAAAAATCCAATTTATTAATTCTCGATGAGCCAACAAACCATCTTGATTTAAATAGTAAAGAGATTTTGGAGAATGCTTTAATTGATTACCCAGGTACTCTTCTATTCGTCTCTCATGACCGCTACTTTATTAATCGCGTAACGACAACCGTTGTTGAGTTATCAACAGAAGGTGCACAAGAATATTTAGGTGATTACGATTATTACGTTGAAAAGAAAAACGAAATGATTGAACGTGCGGAACTAGAGCAAGAAGATGAAGTACCTGTTCAAAAAGTGGTGGCACAAGAAAAATTAAATTATCTCGAAGAAAAAGAACGTAAACAGCTAGAGCGTCAACGTACTCGAAAGATTGAAGAACTGGAACAAAATATCGTAGGCTTAGAAGAAGAAATTGCTACGTTAGAAGATCAGCTTTGCTTACCAGAAATATATGCAGATTATGAAAAGGCTAGTGAAATTACAACTAAAAAGCAAACACTGCAAGAACAGCTTGAAGCTTGTATGGCAGAATGGGAAGAACTGCATATATAAGAGAATTTAAAAGAGGAGGCTGTCTCATAAGTCGGGCTTTTTGACGAGATGACCTCCTTTTTATCTTCTTTTTTGGAATCAATACCATAGTAAATAAAATTATATAACCAATTCGACAAGGATTGACAATAGTAGCACCTTATATAATAAGTGGAGGATGTTTCAATTTTTTTTTGGCATCTCCTTGTTTTTTATTTCCCAAAAAAGAATTTATTCAAAGGTCAGACTTCCTCTGTGTTATCCACAAGGTTATGCACATATCCACCTTTATAATATAAACTTCCAAATAACTTTTCCACATTATCCACAACTGAATAAAAAGTTATGCACATTTTATGTACACAAAAAAAACCATATTATCAACAGATAATACGGGTTTTATCCACAGGCTGTGGTTAATTTTGTGTATAACTATGCTTCAATATCTAATCCTGGATTTGCATTTAAAGCTAATGTAGCGCGTTTTCCTTGTTCGTATGCAATTGTACCTGCAGCCGCAATCATCGCTGCATTATCTGTGCATAAAGATAGAGGAGGAATAATTAGCTCTATATTTTCTTTTTGTGCAAATTCTGCTGCTAAACGTGCACGAAGCCCTTTATTAGCAGCTACTCCACCAGCAAGAAGCACTTGTTTTACATTATAAGCATCTGCTGCACGAGACGCTTTCGTTACAAGTACATCTATTACACTTTCTTGGAAACTTGCTGCTAAATCTTCTGGTGCAATTTCTATACCGCGCTGTTTTGCGTTATGCACAGTGTTGATAACTGCTGATTTCAATCCACTAAAGCTGAAATCATACGAATCAGGTTCTAGCCACGCACGAGGCAAATCAATTGTTGGTTTTCCTTCATGCGCAAGGCGATCAATATGAGGACCACCTGGATAAGGCATTGATAATGTACGAGCTACTTTATCGTAAGCTTCTCCTGCCGCATCATCTCGCGTTTCACCAATCACTTCAAATGAACCATGTTCTTTCATATAAACAAGCTCCGTATGTCCACCGGATACAACAAGCGATAGTAACGGGAATTGTACTTCTTTTACTAAACGATTCGCATAAATATGACCAGCAATATGATGAACACCAACTAGAGGGATATCATGAGCAAAAGCCACAGCTTTCGCTGCATTTACACCTATTAAAAGTGCTCCGACTAAACCTGGGCCTTCTGTTACAGCAATTGCATCAATATCCTCAAAAGTGATATTCGCTTCTTTTAAAGCTTCTTCTAACACAACTGTGATTTCTTCTACATGATGACGGGATGCAATCTCTGGTACTACTCCGCCAAAACGCTTATGACTTTCAATTTGCGATGCAACGACATTCGCAATGATTTCCGTTCCATTTTTAACAACTGCTACAGCTGTTTCATCACAGCTTGTTTCAATACCAAGTATAATTATATTTTTTTCCATTATATATTCACCCACATTACAAGACCATCTTCCTGATTGTCTGCATAGTATCGTTTACGAATCCCACCATTTTGAAATCCGTATTTTCTGTATAACTGCTTTGCTACTTCATTTGACACGCGTACTTCAAGTGTCATTGTTTTTACTCCTAACCCTTTCGCTTCGGAAATGACTTCTTTTAATAAGGCATCCCCTAGCTTTTGACCTCTGTATTCCGGCAGGATAGCTATATTTGTTACATGTGATTCATCAATAATTATCCACAATCCACAATATCCAATTACGAGACCATCTTTTTCTAGCACGACATAATGTGCATGTTCATTCACCTCTAATTCACGGTGAAAGGCATCTGCAGTCCAAGGGGTTGAAAAAGATGCTTCTTCAATAGCTACAATTTGAGCAATATCATCGAGTGCCATCTTTCTAAATATCATATCCATCTTCTGTAGGCCCCTATTGTTTTTGACTTTCTAACCATTTTGTTTCAGCTTCAGCTAAACGAAGATAGCTAGGAACAAACGTATGCACGTCTTGTTCTTCTTTTTGTAATCCTAAAAATGCTAATTCACTTGGTCTTGGGTTATTCTTAGTGAACGGAGCAAATACAGCTTGATCACCTAAATATTCTACAATTGTTTCTTTATGCAATTTAACATCGTTACCAATAAATAAAACAGGCTGTTCTTTATCTTTTAACATTTGCAACCAGTCAACAATAAGAATAATTCGGTCTTCTTCTATTGAAGTTATACACTCTCCTTCATATGTATATAACCCCGTGTAAATTTGACCACGTCGGCCATCAAATAAAGGACAAATTAGTCCATTAAAATTAGTACCATTTGCAGCCACCACTTCCAAACTTGATACACCTACAATTGGTATTTGAAGTGACCAAGCTAATGTTTTTGCCGCTGTCACACCTATACGAACACCTGTATATGATCCCGGTCCAGCTGCTACAACAATTTTAGTCAATTCTTTCGGTTTTACACCGCATTCTTTTAACAGTTTCTCTACAGCTGGCATAAGACGTACAGAATGGTTTTTTGTTAAATTTGTAATGATTTCCCCAATCACGTTCCCTTCCTCAATAAGGGATACACCCATTACGTAATTTGAAGTATCAATTGCTAGTACTTTCATCTTGTAATAGCTCCTCACATAATCTAATATAGCGATCTCCAATTGGCTCGAGTACAATTTTTCTTGTATCATCTCCAGCATGGAATAAACTAATTTGCAACTTCTCATTCGGTAAATATGCTTCTATTAAATGAGCCCATTCTACTACTGTAATCCCTTCACCATAGAAATACTCATCAAATCCTAAATCTTCTTCACTTTCCGCTAACCGATACACATCCATATGATATAGCGGTAATCTTCCTTTATATTCTTTAATAATATTGAAGGTAGGACTATTTACGACTCTTTTCACTCCAAGACCTTTTGCTAGTCCTTTTGTAAAAGTCGTCTTGCCAGCTCCAAGATCACCTTCTAAAATAATTACATCTTTTTCCTTTACAAGTCTCCCTAATTTTTCTGATAATCGCTGGGTTTCTTCGGAAGATTTTGTTGTCATTTCATATTTACTCACAGACTTCACCTACTTTACTCACAATGTTCTCTGCTCTTTATTATACAGGTTTTAAATATATAAAAAAGTCCTTAGGAGTTTTCCTAAGGATAGTTTGACTGTCTTTATTAGTTTTTTGTTAAAACAAATAAAAAAATACGAAACAACTTGTTTCGTTCTTTTCTTTATATAAAATGGCGGTCCCGACCGGGGTCGAACCGGCGATCTCCTGCGTGACAGGCAGGCATGTTAACCACTACACCACGGGACCATTTGGTTGC
>NZ_JAKUGJ010000035.1:0-23984 GCF_022663915.1 Bacillus cereus group sp. BfR-BA-01331 | reverse complement strand
CTGTCTTAGGACGAATTCGTTAGCTATCAAAAGTAACGACTAACCGAGAAGCCCCCACTTCAAACAGTCCGTTAGGACGTTAAGTGGCGGGGAGTTCACTGCTCAATTTGTTTATCGTTAACTAAAATCATTAATTAAGCAAGTTTTATTACATTAACAATAGTCCCATTCATAGTTTGACTATTAGCCATTCCACTGCTTAATGCTAATATATTAACTCCTGGACCTGTATTAAATACAGCTGATGCACTTATTGATCCAGTAGCTGGAAGAGCAGCTCCTGAATTTGAATTCGTACTAGTTCCACTTATAACAGTTCCATTTAACTGAAATGCCAAACCTATTATACCAGTGCTACTTCCTGATGCAGTTTGATAATCGGCAAAATAAGTTTGATTAGGAGCCAATATAATATCAGTTGACCCGGGTACATGCGTAATTGCTGTTCCATTGAGAGTTTCATTTGTAGTAAGTGGAACATCCGCTCCGCCTGCAACAGTTATTGTTGCCTGATTGACAAAACTAGCATTATTAGCTGTAATAAGTGAACCCGATGCTCCTGTTGGCCCTGTTGCTCCTCCAGCAGGACCTGTTAATACAGGTGTTTGTATCACACTCTCTAACTTACTTTGTAACAACATCTGTGTTTTGAGTGCACTTTGTATCGTTCGATTCACACTTTCATTGACTACTAAAATTTCATCTAACGTAGCAGCTGGTGATAGCCCAGACAATGTTCCAATTGCATATTGAATTTTTTCTGCTTCCGCATTAATAATATGATAAGTTCAGGACAATAGTGACAAGCTTACACTTAATTCCAGGAAATCCCACTGCACACTCATATAATTAAATTATTTTTATATTAAGATAAAATACTTTCAGAAAACCTACTCTTCATTTTTCTACAAATTAAATTGTTCAAAGTATGCCTCATAAAAAAACTTTCAAATAATAAAGCCATAGAAAGTCTTGAGAGCTTATTAAAAACTAAATCACTTTGCCTTAAATAATTAGAGGATTCTCTCTATTAATAAAACCATAAAATTATAAAAAAAAGCTAAAGAAAAATGAGTCCAGTAAAATACCGGACTCATTTTCAAAAATAGTTGCTTAAAATGTATATCTAATATTTAAAATTCAGTTCTTTTTAGTTAACCTTTCCGGTTTATAACTAATCTTGATTACAACTCATTTACAGCCCTTTGATTGAAAGCGACAAAGTATGCTAGTGTTTTTCAAATCCATAACATCTTATTTATTACATCTTGTCAATTATAACCTGTCTTTTATACCACTGATTCAACTTATCCCCCGCAGTACTTGAAAGTCGCTTCGTTTTTTGATTGTAGAACCTTGAAAGAGTAGGTTGCGATATCCCTATTTCTACAGAAAGTTCTCTCATTGTTATTTTCTTTTTCGTATGCAGAAATGCCATCTTTTCCCGAATTAAATGTTCTCGTTCATCCAGATTTATGAGCTTATCATTTTTCTTCACAACAGCTTTTTCCGCTCGTTTTACATTGGTATTTTTCTTTTTAATCAAACTCTCCATTGAATTTATTAATTCTTTAGGTGGCAATATTCTAATACCTAATTGTGAATAATAATTTTTAAAACAATTCTTTTTTGTTAATTTTTCTTCATCTAAAGCATCTTCATACTCCCAATGTGAAATAACCTTTTCTTGTTCTAGATCCATTAAGACATTTTCTAGTTGGTCTCTAATTCTATTCGGTTTTTGATTTTGGTTAATACCCATAACCGCCAATAACCCTTTATCGCCTCCTATAGAATAAGGCCTGTTTAAACTAGAAAACATTTGTCGAATTCTCCATTGCCACGTTAAATAACGAATTAATCTTTTATGGTACTTATGCCGATAGCTATTATATTCAAGCGCCTTTTTAGAGAGTAATGCAGTTGTAGTACTTGAACCATATAAATAACTTGATAAGAAACTTCCTGGTTTAATACGACATGACTCTATTCCCATGTATTCATTGGTGTTCTTATCTCTCCATAGCACAACTGAATCTAATACAAATAGCCTTTTTATTACTTCACGTTTTACTTCGTAATACTTACCAGGTTCTGCACGATCATTCAATACAACAACCTCATTTTCATCATTAAGGTATATAAATATACTTGCTAAAGCTGCAATCCTTCTAGCAACTTTAATTTTATCTTCTGCTCGGTAATACTCAATTCCATTTGCTTTTGCTTTTGGAATACTACACATTTCTAAGACCTGTTCATATGAAAAATCAATGAATTCGTCGGGTGATTTCACTTCATTCAACCATTGAATAGTGATAGTATCTAGACAATCCGCTGTTAAGTCATCCATATTACTCATAACACCATCTACAAGTGTATTCCATCTTGCTGCTTCCTCTATATTTGTGAGTCTTAAGTCTTCATCTTTATGAGAAGAAAGTTGCGCCAATCCATTACTATCCTTTGTTTCAATTGGATAAGACTTTATTTTTGTTTCTTCATCTTCTTCAAATTGATTTTTCGCTATTCCATCTCTTAATTTATAGTAAACAGCAGAGTTATTAACCTCATAATAATCATCTTGTTTAACTTTATTATTCTCTAACGGAATCGAATTCATTTCATACTTACTCTTTACAACATCTAAGAACTCCTGTTGAATCAATATATCTATTGCCTCATGTATTTCATTTTTATACTGATCTATTTTCGTAAATATTTGTAAGGAAGACATTCCTTTTTTTTGTTGTTTTTTAAGCCACTGTACTAGTATTGAAAAAGAAGGGGAAAGATATGAAGAAGTTACTATCTTGCTACTATCTTCTTTTACATCCTTATAATAGGCATTCCATTTATGCCACAACACCTCATTATTTTTATAAATTGGTTCCGATATTAATAATGCATCACGAAACAATTGAAGAACTTTATCCATATGCCCCCTCCTTCTGGGTTAAATTTAAAATTATATGTATTTCCTGCTAAAATAATATTGCGACTTGAATTCTCTTATATTAAAACACGAAATATTAATAGAATTCCCACACTCTAAATCCCTGCCACATGAATGATTTTGCTTCTCATATTTCTTCTTTTATCTATTTTATAGAACAACTACAATTTTTATGACGTGTATAGCATTAAGTATATATGCTAATTACATCGCCATTATTAAATACCGCTATGGATTTTCATGTTCAACTGAAAATCCATAGCGGTATCATGTCCCTTTCACTATAAAAATGCATCACTATATTTACAAAACATTAAACTTTTTTAACCTCTCCATCCTTGATATAAAAGGATTTCCTCTATCAATTTAATATTAAACTTGAAAACTTATAGCGGTATCATGTTCCTTTATTTTTTAACTTACCCTCTTATACATCAACGTTTACAATGCTTTTTCTATGTTATTATCTTCAAACATTACATGAAAACTCATAGCGGTATTATGCTCCTTTTAAAAAAAAAAATGAAATACAAATAGCTATATTGTGGCCCTTTTAAACCCTAATAACTGGATATAAACACCATAAATTCAACGATTCAAGCAATCCTTCAAAAATGTACCCAAAATAAAAACATGAAAATCTAAATCTATATCACGTTCCTTTCACCATAATCTAAATGAAGTAAAATTATTGTTAAATCAGACTTTGATCACGCTTTCATATCTAATACTCCATTTTCTAGAAAGATGAAAATTCATAGCTGTATCATGTTCTTTATTTTTTTTTAGTATTCACGAAATCCCTTGAAGCACTAGGTTTAAACGGACGTTTCATCTTTTCATATTTCCCCTTAAAGGAGGCAATTTTCACTTTTTCAATTTGCTATAATCAAAACTGATACATTTTATAGTATTTTGGAAGATACTTCTGAATTTGCAGAACGGAGGTGAAAAAGATGGGGAAATCATTTATTATTCCTAATCAACGTAGCTTAAATGGAAAAACAACAAATGCTGTGTTAGTAACATTAAAATCTTGGCAAAAGCTTGTTAATGCATTTGAGGAGAAATACTATAGTTACAAAGATACATACTTAGAAGATATTTTGCAGTACATGACATACGAAGAACGCATTGCTGATATTGACGGTTTTGTTGAAAAAGCTAAACCATCTTTTTCACGTCGCGCACTGTCTGGAATTGCCGCGAAAACAGATAGAAAACATAAGTTATATGGTATTACGAATGCAGATCTTGAAGTGTTCTTATATCTACATAAAAAATGCTTTACAAATGGTGTCATTCCAAATGTAACAATACATATGATGTGGGAAGATTACAAGCAATATAAAGAAGAGTTTGCATACATTCAGCATTCTCAATTCTATATTGCTTTAAAGAAATTAAACTTACATAATATTATTTCCATTGAAAATGGTATAGATAGCCGATATACAATCAAACTAACTCATTTTATGAATAAGGAAACAGAAAAGGCAAATCCATATGTATATATTAGCCCTGTTGTATTTACAAAGGATTTCTTTAAGCTATCTGTAGCGGCTAAGAAACTATTCTTAGACATAGCCATGCAACAACATACAGAGACAACGTTAAAACGTTCTTTGGATAAGCAAGACGAACGAGGAAACAACACTCACTTTGGCGGGATGTATCGTTTTTTACATAAAAAATATCCGCACCAAATCCGTGCAGTGATTGACGAAGTAACAACTGCATTACCATGTACGGGCAATCCCCTATTCAAAATTTGTAAAATGCAAAAAGGTGTAAGACATACAAAACGATATACAACCTTATATCTATCAATCCATTCTGACTTCTTATGTTCGAAAGAATCTGGAGAAGAACAACATAGGGAGCCATTTACACCAAAGGCTACATATGCTCGTAAAGCAAAATTCATAGAATCAGTTTTACAAGAAATGAATATCGGCGAATTGTCTGCAAACATGAATAAATTCATTCATGTTTTAAAGCATACTTGCAATCGTCAAATTCGTAGTGTGATTCGTGGTCTTCGTGACATGGTTGATCGAAAAGAAGGATATCCAACGAAAATTGTATATACATTGAAAAAACTATTGCATCAAACATTTCAATATCAAATTCTTGATACGGCAGCAAAAGAAGGTATCTATCCTCTTATTGCGCAACATATACCAAAAGAGAGAAATAGTGACCGTGAACTGGCTGTATTTAATTTTGGTCTACATTATTCCATGTATTCTCTTCGTAACATTAAGAAAAAGTTTAGAGTCGTACATGAACTGCTGAAACAGAAATTTGCGGTACCAGTAACTGAAGAATCATACTACCGTAATCACCTAAGATATCAAGAAGAAATGTTATTTAGAAAATATGCATATGATCAGGGAGTGAATCTCCATGCTTATACCGCTTTAGAAATTAAAATGCGTGAAAAATTGAAAGTTGGTGGCCATAAAGAACGCTCAATTCCGAGTGATGTACGTGAATGGTTTATCGAAGCAATTGATAAACTACCACAGGAACAACTTCGTGTAATTGAGCTGCCAAAGCGGTTTAATTTACTAGAATTTATGCGTATCTTTGAACGCTTGGTACGCGCTGGTGTATCAATAATAACAGCGGACCAGGTGCTAACCGTAATGGAAACAAAATAACAATAACAAGCTCTCTATTTTTGAAAAAAACAAAAGTGGAGAGCTATTCGTATTTGCTTGATTAATAATTCTTTTCGAATTTCCTATATATTAATACCCACCTCGAAGGACGTCCTGTAAAAAGGAGTCTTTTTTTATGCACTTCTATACAAACCTCCTTCTGCCTATAGACTCCCCTCGACAAAATACAAATGAACACTCCTTGCAACAGGTAAAATAAACAGTTTTAATCAACAAAAAATCAGAAGGAAAAATATATAAATAGTGGATATGCGGATAAATATGACCCAATGTGAATAACATTTCCCCAAACCTCCCTAGAATACTAAAGTTGTTGGGGTCATCTAATAAAAATCATCAATAATAATGTGATTTATGTGTAAATACTGAGTAATGTTAACAAATATAAGCTTGATCTGAACAAATTGTGAGTAATTTGTTGATAAATACCGACCTCTTTACTAAAAATAAGGAAAATAAACCAATTTTTAGAAATTAAATAAATATAATTCAATATGTATCAATTTCTTTCTGATTTCATGTAGAAATATATGATCTGCTTTCTGCTTTTTTGTAGAATCGAAAGTCTAATAATCCTTGAAACTACAGATACATTTTATACCATTTGTGATTTTTTACGTTTTCATATCTAATTTTCCCTTACGTGAGTAGGTCATTTACCTATTTTTGATAACCTATAAAAGTTTTATCTTTATTTCTTTTTAATATATAAGATATAGCTTTATAATAGATTTTACTATAACTAGTATAATTGTTAATAAGATACCAAACACAATTAAGAATATTTTTTAATTCAGTTATAATAATGGTAATTAAATGTAGGACAAATTTCTCTTTGAAGCCTGCAAATATGAGGTTGTTTTAGAAAATTCGTCTACAACATAAAATATTCACTGTTCTATCGTCCTACAGAAAACCAAGCTAAGTTACGGTTTATATATGTCGAACGTACATTTGTTGTATAATAGATGCATATCAAAATGAAGGTGAAATGAATACTGATCAATAAAGCTTATAAATTTTGTATCTATCCAAATAAAGCACAAGCGCCCCTAATCAATAAAACGATTGGTTGTTCTCATTTTGTATTCAATCATTTCCTATCTCTATGGGATAACGCATACAAAGAAACAGGAAAAGGTTTAACATATGGTACATGTTCTGCCAAACTTCCTGCCATGAAGAAAGAGTTTGTTTGGTTAAAAGAAGTAGATAGTATTGCGATTCAGTCGTCTGTTCGTAACCTTGCGGATGCTTATACACGCTTTTTCGAAAAACTCGGCGACTCCACCTTCATCCTCATTAATTTTTTGCATGTTTTTCCATTCTTCAATTAGGATTTGAAACTGTTGCAACTCGGATTTATACTGGTCATTTGTTTCTGGAATGCGTACACGTACTCCTTCAGCTCGCTGCAGAGCGCGTTTGTATTCCGAATAGGTGATTAACTTCCCGTTTTCCACCATCGGCAATATTTCGATTGTGATTGGCGATTCATCATTATGAGTGAAATAATAATTAAAATATTGAAGATCCTCCAAATCGGAATTTGCGTTTTTATACGAGAACCCCATGCCTATCAAGCTAAGCATTAGTTATGTAACTACAATTAGCATAACTAGCCACATCATAGGTTGCTGTATAAGCCCTGTGCTTCTTTTTCTTAAAAATAGACATGACAAATAAGCGTCCAATTTGGGCGTTTTTTTGCTTATGCAGCTGTTTTCATTTTCCCTCTTTGCTCATATACAACACCCAGAATATCAAAAATGGTTTTCTTCCCATACCGGTGGGATTTTCGCCCGTTTTTCTCCAAGAGCTTGTACAGACGAAGAAGTATGCCTGTTAATTGCTGAACATCCTGTTGAATAGCTTGATACAGAAGCGGCAGATAGTCATGTATCATATAGATCGCTTTGTATTCACTCAGCTCCTTTTTGCGTTTTCGCAGGAGTAACTCTCGCATTCGAAACATAGTTGATGAGCAGATGAGAATGCGGATGAGTTGCCCATAGATATGGCACTCCAGCCGCTCTATCTTCACTTTTTTACATACATGAATGGCAAAAAGGGATTTCCATGTTTTAAATAGAATTTCTATTTGCCAGCGCAGGGAGTAAAAGTCATGAATTTGGTTCATTTCTACATATTCCGCAGGAATATTCGTACAGTAGAGATTGATGGCACTGAACTGTTTTCTTTTTTCTTTATAAATGATTCCCTTTTTCTTCTCCCTCTTTGCCATATCCTTTTCCCGGTTTCGCGTTTGTTGTTCCGTCAGCCGATACAGAATAACTCGGGCGGGAAGCTTCTCATACATGCCAATATACACCTCTGATAATTCAATGGTTTCTCCGGGTTGTAACGTTTCTAAGAACTGTGCGACATCAATCTGAATAAATTCGGAATGCTTTTTTATTGTTCCATTGCGAAACATCTCAGGATTAGGGTTTTTGTAATAGATACGAGTATTCAGTTTCAGCCTCGAAAGAAAATATGCTTCCCTTTCAGCAATGTCCCGAAAATCCTCTAACGAAAAATAGCCAAGGTCTCCAATGCAGACATCATCTTTTTCCAGAGAATCTATACACTGCGAACCATATACCTGGTCATTTTCTTTCCCTTCTCCTACATGAAGATGGAGTACATCTCCGCTCAATAAGTCACATTCAAAATGAATTTTCACGCCAGCTTTATGAGCACTTCCACCAGCACCTGCATACTTACTTGCGAATATATCAGGTAATTGAAATACGGTTGAATCGAGTACACGAATGCGACAAAAATGTTCCGTATGAACACCACAAATAGCAGGTTGTGTTGCAATCTTCTTTTGAAGCAATTCAGTGAGAATGTCGTGCATTAGTTGCACAGCAGCGGGGTTAAATCCTTCATTCAGTCCCTGTGGACTGATAAGCACCTCTGTCGCAGCTTCTAATGTGCTACATAATTGATTAAGAGAGGAAGATGCAATTTCGTGACTGAGCCAGACACACAGTGACACAAGGTTTTACTCATTGTACTTACTTGTCCTGCGGACAAATCTTACTTCTTTTGCGAGTCTGTGAAGGATTTTAGGGGACAAATGACTATATAGTTCCTGTGCAAAGAGTTGCAGTTGTTCGTACAATGAAGTATTCATAAAAAAACACCATCCTTATCAATTACTCTACTAAAAGGATAGCGTATTTTAGGCATATAGGGGATACATATGGAAATTAGTTTGATGGGCATGTGCTTAAACCTGATAAACGAAACAAACGCAATTATTCCATTAAGAAAAATGATAGAATAAC
Organism: Bacillus cereus group sp. BfR-BA-01331; assembly: GCF_022663915.1. Classification (NCBI taxonomy): domain Bacteria; kingdom Bacillati; phylum Bacillota; class Bacilli; order Caryophanales; family Bacillaceae; genus Bacillus; species Bacillus cereus group sp. BfR-BA-01331. Next base: position 15,045 of record NZ_JAKUGJ010000035.1, on the reverse strand, counting down.
AAGGTTTTTGGAGATATTTGTAGAATAATTGTCTGTAATGAAAGAAAAATTAAGTTTCCTTAGTTAAGAAAAGGGCAGAAAGGACAATAATTTGAATGGATAAATGGGATTGTTTAAAGCAACAAATAAAAGAAAAGTAAAAAAAGCATAATACAGATAGACCTTTTGTTCTTGCGATAGATGGTTTAAGTGGTGCTGGGAAAACGACACTAGTACATCAACTAAAAAATGTCCTAGATAATGTAGTAATTATCCATATAGACAACCATATTGTTGAGAAAGCTAAGAGATATAATACAGGGCACGATGAATGGTTTGAATACTATCAGTTACAATGGGATACTAATTATCTAAAAGAACACTTATACGACAAATTGTATCAAAATGAAAAGTATTTATCTTTGCCATTTTACAACAAGGAAAAAGATACATTTACACAGAGAACGATAAAGATACCACCTAAAAGTATTGTAATCATTGAAGGTATTTTTCTTTTGAGGGAAGAATGGAAAACATTTTATCATTTTAGCCAAGAAAACTCCTTCCTCAAGGAACGTGAAGGGCCGCAGCCCAGTGAGTAAGTGGGAGATGAATTGGCTAAAATGATAAAAAGCTAATTCGATTTTTCTCCGTCATATCAATCCGTTTTGCCTTTTCGTCATATACACGTAGTCCGTTCCATACCTGGACAATTCCTTCGATGTCCAAATCATGCAGGTCTGATAAATCCTCAGTGTCGTCAAACTCTTTCATAGATTTCTTGAACTGTACCATGTGATCTCTAATTGTGGACTCAATTTCTTCAATCGTGACATACACTTTGGTGGAAAGAGACTGGTCTTCGCTGTTGTAAAATTTAGAAATAACTGTAAGAGTAGAGAAATACGCTAAATACAATTCACGATTGGATTTCAGTTTCATCTTTTCCCGTAATTCCTGATTGGAGTAACTGAACAGCTCATTATCCATGTTAGGCACTATATACAACGCATCTTCTGTTTCTAATATCTTCATGTTGGCTTTTTATTCAATTAATTTGTTCAGAATTTCTTGTACTTGTTCTTTTGTATACAATTGATACATTTCCCGCTCTCTCTTTTCGATTTCCCCCTTTTTCAAGAGCATGAGAAACAATTCAAACGCCACTTCTACATCACTTTTGTCCCAATACATATAAGTTCCCCCTTTGAATCGTGAAATTCACCAAAATATATCCGCTTTCCAAGGTGATTGGTTCTCCATTTGGATTAATCGATACACATCCAATTTCTTCGTATTCTGGATACTCCAACGTTAATTCGTGCAGGTGTCTTGCAAGTGGCTCTACAAATGGTAACAATTCAGTTGGAATCACTTCAATATTCTTAACTTTTGAGATGTTAGAAAAAGGTGAATTGCACTGTTTTATTTCTCCAATATTTGAGAACTCTCTGTATCAAAAAAACATAAAATACTACAATAAGAAAACCGTAGAAATAAAAAATTTCTACGGTTTTCGCATTAAAATCTCTAATATTGATTATAAAGTGGGGTTTGAATCGAACTTCAATCTTTCTTTTCTCTTTTGTACACTTAGACCAGAAATTCATACTATGAACCTCATATAAACGTCAATACACATCCACCTTGATAAAAAAGTCTTAATTTAACAGTATTAGGATATACCTACATAATCATTTCTAACCCTAAGTGACTCACTTTACTATATCTAAACACTGATACACCAATAACTAAAAAATCTTCTAGTTCACTCTCTAATAGCTCGTATTCATCATAATGAATATATAATTTAACCATTTTGTAAACTAGCCTTTTCATATTGCTAAAAATAACAGGTTTAGCTATAAAACGCTAAGTATTTTCACTCTGTCTCTAGCTACGAATTGAATTTTTTTAATCAACTATAGAAACAATATATTCTCCTCTTTGGTCCCCTGACTTAATAACGCCTAATTCCTTTAGTTTATTCAAGTTCTTAGCGATACTCGAGGAAGAAGCGTTTAATGTCTCATCAAATATATTTCTATGGAACACTTCACCATCCTCCATGCGAATGATTAATTCTAGCATTATTTTTGCGTGCCCTTTTCCAAGCAACTCTTTTACATGTTTGATTTTATCGTATCTTTGTAGTTCATTTAACACTTTTGTTAATGAAGCATTTACGCACTCTAGGTAAAAGATTAAAAATGGTTTTAAATTTCCTTGGGTAGCAAACATTAAAGTATCATAGTAATCCTCTATTCTTTTATCGAAAAACTCCTCAACACTAAATGCATCCTTAATTTTAGATAGATCATGGTGGATTAATCCAACAAGTGTAGAAAAGGCACGTGCTGTTCTACCATTACCATCAGGGAAAGGATGAATATAGCCAATTACATGGTGTGCAATTCCGGATATTAAAAGAGCATGAACCTTCTTTTCTGGAATTTCTTTAGATGAATATGGATTTTCACGTCCCGTAACACTTATAAATAACCATTCAAAGAAAGCTTGCATTAGCTTCGGTACGTCATTAAAATTCGGTGGTTGATAACTTACATTCCCATCGCCATCTTGCAATGCAACAGGGATTTTTCGATACCCTTCTGGATAACTAGTTAAGTCTTTCATAAGCAATTGTTGAATATTTTTTAAAACCTTTTCATCTATATCTGAAAAATCTTCTTCTGGTTTTAAATTATAAAGATATTCATAAGCTTCAAATACATTTCGCACCTCTAATTGTGCTTTTTGTTTGATTGTCATTGGTTTCTTTTTGTAATCTTGATATAGTGATTCGACATCTTTGTATTTCAATTTATTTTGCTCGATTTTTGTTGTGAAATGAGCTGTACGAACGATTGAGTTGCGAAGAATTGTTGGTTTTAGAGGATGACTTTTTAAACCTAATCTAGCTAATGCTCCTATATTTCTTTCGGCTTCCAGAATTAATTGCTGGATATCATAATCAAATGGGTTAAATTTAGGGTTAAATATTAGTTTGTTATCCTTTTCTGCAAAGTGTTCATTTGAAAAAATATATGTCATTTTACATCTCTCCAATACATTAATAAATGTTTATATTTCAAGCATTTAACTTATATTATATTATATTACGTTACACTTATTATGTACATTGATATTTACACTTAAACATCTTCATATATTATCCATTTAAATTAAATTTTAACAGCTGATTATTGAGATTCTACATTACTTGAAATCTAACATTAAAGAAAATAAGTAATGATTTGAATTAGTAGAATGTTTAAATAAATCGATTATGATACTCTAAAGGTTATCGGAGGATTAAAAAACAAATGAAGCCAGAACTTTTCAAAGGTATCTTCATGGTGAAGGCATTGAAACAAGAGCTATTAATAGGACCTTCTCTGCTTTAAAATCCTTATTTAATTATTTAGCTAGGAATACAGAAAATGAATAAGACGGGAATTACATCTCTCGTAATGTTATGGATAAAATTGAGCTTCATAAGGAGAAAGTTGATGTAGCCGCAAGAGCAGATGACGTTGCAAACATAATATTTAATGAAAAGGATGATGTAGCCTTTCTACAATTTTTAGTAAATGATTACGGAGAAATGCTGAAAGATATATCACCAAGAAAATAAAATTGTTTTCAGAGTGATAAGGAAAGAGATATAGCCATTATAAGCCTTATTTTAGGTACTGAGCTTCGAATTTCTGAGGTAGCTAGTCCTTACTATCTCTAGTATAAACTTCCGTCAGGGAACCGTTAAAGTGACTCGTAAAGGTAATAAAAGTTCTTCCATATTAGCTACTCGCTCTTACTTAGATGATGTTCAGGAATATATAAAGGCTCGCCCTAGTAAATATAACTGCCCTCAAGATGAAGACTTACTTTTCGTAACAAATTATAAAGGGAAATATACGCAGCTAACGGTTAGAGCTATACAGAAGTTAATCGATAAGTATACAAGTGCATTTGATGAGAAACGCAGCCCCCATAAACTACGGCTTACATATGCAACTAATCACTATAAAGAAAATAAAGATTTGCTTTTGCTGCTCGATCAACTTGGCCATACTTCAGTAGAGGTGACTAGTATTTATACGAATATTAATAATGAGAAGAAACGTGAAGCTATTGATCGATTAGAAAGAAGGCAATTTGAATAGCATCAACTCATCCATTTTTATTAATCAAGCTTGCATATTTTACGTAATACAAAACGTATGTTACAATAACTTCTTCATCACTTATTAACTAGGGCTTTCATCCTTTTAGAAAACCATCGTAAAGAAAGATACGATGGTTTTCTTGTGTTTTGTATTTTGTTTTATCACTAGTTAATCTTGCTTTTATATTAGAAACATCATAACTTTATTTCAAAGCTACAAAAGATGTTTAAAAAGGCAGAGTGACATAAAGCGCTACGTCCCTCTACTAAATACTAGTTTCTACAGCAAACAAAATATATTTACTAATTCTTCTGTGCCACTTTTAATATATCCATTTCATACTCAAGTTCTTTTGTCTCTAAATTAAAAAAATCCATCGTCATTGCAAGCACTTTACCATTTATATTCCTTTTAGATCCCCATAAACGAACCGCTTTTTTTATTTTACTGTCCTCAAAAGTAACCTGGACTGTTCTCAGTTCCTTTCCCTCTACATATTCACGGGATATCCAACATTCTTTAAACTCTAGGGTTCCTTGTAGCATAGAGAGAACATAACTAAACATCACTTCTTCTAGTTCTGGAAAACCAAGCCCCTTCTTCTCAAGACAGATGTATTCAAAATCTAAAACGTTCGTAAAATGATAGATATGCTCTTTTTTAGGTTGCACTATAATTCCTCCATAACAATAAAGCTATTAATATTGATTTGAAATATATTTTGATTAAAAGATGTTACTTATAATAACCTTATTCCGCATTAACAAGTTGACTTTCATCAAAGGGATTCATTATCAATATGTATTTTTTATTACCCAATCTCAGATTCACCTTATAAGGGCTATTTAAATTAAACATGTATATCTCTGGTTCAAAGTCATGTTTAAATTTATAACGACGAGCCGCATTTTCAATGACTATATACACATACTCAGCAAAACTATCTGGCTCCATACAATCGTCCCATATTTCTTTCCACTTCGTTTTATCGGCAACTACTTTATTTTTAAAATTAAGAGATAGAGTACTATATCCCATTAAAATTCCACTTCCTTCTAATATTTCATCTGATTATATAAGACTAACTTATTAGCATTACTAATAAATTGATTCTTAAATTACAGCAAAACCATCTAGTAACGATATTTCAAATCTAAGTTGTCATAACTATCATAATACGTTCTACCGAAAGCATAATCTTTTTTCGATCCCTTTTTTATAATGTATCCTGTTTCTATAAATGGACTCCTCATATTCTGGCAATGAGCACTACGATGCCCGTCTCCTTGTCCATGAAGATGCCATGTCGCACAATATGGGCACCAAACTGCAAGATTCCCACTTTCATCTCTTTCATACGCTAATAATACAGGCAATGATCTTTCGCCTTTATTTAATCTCATATGTATCCTCCTAATAAAAATATTAAATTATAATATACAAAAATAAAGATTGATAAAATATAAGTTTTCGTTCGATTACAAGAATTCTTTTTATAATAACTTAAAATGGAGAGATATATGTATACTCATAAGAATTTGTTTCTGGATTAAAACTACTAATTCTTGTGCCACTATAACTATCCATATATATTTTTTCACCATTTACTTCTTTTTCCTTAGGTGGAAAGAAACTATCTAGTATTAACACCCATGCGGTTGGTACATTTTCTTCAAAATATATATTTGTTCTCTTCGCAAGATTACTAGTCCGAATATTAGATGCCTGTACTTCGATTGCCAATTTTAGCTCTTCTTTCCCATCAATTGTTTGCAATACCGCTACATCCGCACGTGAAATTTCTTTATGCCTTTTCTCTTCTTTTACGATGTAACCAGCTTTACTAAATAATTCATATAAATATTTCTTAGTTCTAGCACGTGCCAGTGATTCAAAGGAAAAACAATGTTCTTTATCTAAATGAAAAAAATATGGATTTTTATTAACTATCTTAGATCCTTTATTAAACGACATGATGTCTTGGCAGATTGGACACTTTGCCTGATATAACGCTTTTCTACCTCTTATATACTTAGCTTCCTTATCATTACCTATAACCATAGAATCTAGCTCTATATATCTTTTCTTTTGAAACTCGATTAATTTACCACTGGGAAATATCTTCTCCAATCATCAAAATACTCGATATAAGATTACTGCATTTAATATACACCCTTTCAAAAAGGAATATTATTACCATCCGTTGAATTCATCATAATAATATTAATTCATTAAGATTTATGAATGTACAAATTTAATTATTATTAGAAATGCTATGATTATTTATTTTTATCTTCTGATTCTTATTGATAAATGGTTCAAAATTAACTATAGAGCAACTCACATTTGCTATAATAATAATTAAATAGGTTTAGATAAGAAAATTGATTCAGTATAACTCTAGATCATCTCATTATATTGTAAATAAAAGTATATTATTTATATTCAGTCATATTTTCACTGCACTTATTCTCTTTTTTATTATATCTATTTAGGCTGTTCAACGAGTACCAGGTAAGATCCAACCATCATAATCCTCATTTTAGGCTCCGGCCTTCGATTTTCTCTTATTACTATTTCTGGTATAAATTTTCGTCAGTTCACCATCTGCCATATAATAATTTAAAATTAATATATAATGACGTAACTAACTTCATAATAAAATAAACTGTACTAAACATTGGCTTAAAAGGATGTATGTCCGAATAGAAGTATCAATTAAACACGGATTTAATGTAAAATTAGTTATTCAAAGTATCCTTTTCCCCTTACAAAATGTTACAATAATGATCATATAAGGTATTCTTTATTGATAATTACAGAAAGGGTGAAAAAATTGATTGAAACACAATTAATTCATTTCTACAAAAAACGATTAAGTAATTTCAGTTTAGTGTTTGAGCGATTAGTCATTAACCTCGTCATTTGTTTCATATTCTTTATTATAACAAGTTCTTATCTTCTTTCTTTAGCTAATGAAAACGATCCGTTCTCAGTCTTTTCATTCATACTATTAGCCGTAATAATAAACATTATAATATTACATATAATTTTTATGAGACCCTCTAATATTTTTGCTAGAAATGAATATAAAACTAAATTTCGTAGCACTCAGTGGGAATTATTCCGGATATTATTGCTAAAAGAATTTATATTTTCAAGTAAGCTTTTACAAGAAAAGAACGGGGAAGAAAACATAAAAAAACTAGAATCTTTAATTGAATTACTTCAAACTAGGTTAGATAACAACAAAAAACAGAGTATTTTAGAAATTTTAGGTTCAAATATTAGCACAACCCTTATTTTCTTTATTCCTGCTTGGGCAGCATTTAACAGTCAAATTTTTATACATAATAAACTAACATTAACTCAGGGATTGATGCGTCTTGGAGGATTAGTGTTAATTCTTTTTATATCTATATACTTTCTTTCCCTATTTAAAAGTGCATTTAAAGATTTTAATTTCTTTTCAACAAATAAATACATAGGTGACCTAATTGACCTTTTAAATCAACTAAAGGTTATTCTTGATAATCCTCATTATTTCGAAAAGCATCATCCCGAAAGATTAGAAAACTTGGCTAAAAATCTAATAAAAAACTATGAATCTACCCAAAAAAAAGAGGTGCGTTTTTCCTTTAAAAATATACAGTGGAAAAAGCTATATTACTCCCCACTCAAACGCATAGAAGAAAAAAATACCTGATAATATTTTTTTGTAATCAGCTGGGAAACTCCTATAAAAAAGAGTTTTGTTAATAGTTTGCGCTCATTTTGTAGAACCCCCATTTCCATCAAGCTAGTGTTTTAAAGTATCCCCAAAAATTAAAAAACGAACCGTAATAGACTATAGTAGCAACATAGTTTTTTTGCTTTTTAAATAAGGAAGCCACTTAACGCTCTAAAGGCATAGGGGAATTATGGATATGTAAGAGTCCCGAATCTACTCACTAGACATACTTTAAACCCTTAAGAGATAAATGAGCCAAAGTTATAAAATAATATTTATAAGCTCCTTAAAATTATTATAAAGAAAATAAAGGTCTTGTACTACTTCAAGATCAACTTGTTCATACTTTTCTAAAAGTTACTAGTATCTATACAAAATATTAATAATGAGAAAAACGTAAAGCTATTGAACTTATAGAACGGCGACAATTTGAATGAAAAACACAAATAATTGCACAAAATCAACATTTTGTGCAATTATTTTTTGGGAATTAAATGGTTATATCTTCTCTCCTGTTCATTAAAGTAAAAAAAACGAAATTACACCACCCACAAATTTAGACGGTGTAACAATAAACTCATTTAATTTCAGCAATTAATTCTAAGACGACTGCTATTTATTATTCAATGAGTTAATAATTTTAGTCATAAATTCTATATTATTTACAACAAGCAACATAATTTGTTTTCTAGCGCGAGTAACGGATTGATAGAACATTCTCTCCGGATCATAATAATTTGCTTTTCTTACAGCAATACTATTTTGATTATCATAATAAAAAGTAGAACCAACTAAAACAAGTACTTTATCAAATTCTTGCCCTAGAACTCCATGTGCATTTAAGCCTCTGTTCAGTTGCATTCTCCTTATTGCTTCACCATTAAAATTTTGACCTGTATAGTCAATAATCTGCCACCCTTCGTTTTCCATTCCTTCTGCAAACCCTCTCGCTTGGCTAATTTCATCAAAATAATGGATAGATATATTTTGGGTATTTCTACAGTATTTCATATGTTCTAAGTTAAACAAGCCTTTGATGAAAGCTCCAAGTTCTTTATTTGTTCTAATCTTTTTACTTAGTTTGAAATGCTGATGATTGTTTAAAGAGCAGAGTGTATTTAAATTATTGTAATTACGTTCACGAATTGAAAGTATTTGCTTTGGATCGATAGAAAAGATACCGATTATATTATTATCCTTTATGTATTTGATAATATCCTTCAGCTGCGAAGGATACATTCTTTGTGTTTCATCAACAAAAATAACCTGAGGACTAAGTTGTTGAATCTGTTTAACATTTTTAATAGGAATTATATTCCATTTATATTGTTGGTTTAATTTTAAATGTCCTATGTTTAAATCCCCTGTATGAACTATAACGATGTCATTTGTTTTATTGAATCCTTTTGCTAAATCATAAAGCAATAACGTTTTTCCAGTTCCGGGTAACCCTTCTAAGATTGTAAACTGGGACAAGTTTTTTAGTATTTTGTCCTTAAATTCTTGCTGCTGTTTTGTCAAAAAATATGATCCTTTATTGAATTTCTTGATATCATTAAATGGAGACACCAAGAAATATGATGGATTAAACAAGGTATCTAAATTTGAATGGTGTTCTATTTTTTGACTAACTAAAAGTTTTTCGAAAACATGAAAATCTACTGGCTGAAGAGTTTCATCATCACCCAATTGATAAAAACTATGATCTTCTGCAATATAAGTGAATAATTTCAAGCTTTTACCTAATGAAGATAAATAATATTTATTTTTGACTAGCTGCTCCCGAGCAGCATCTCCTTGCATAATAGATTTTATTTCTACATTCAGGATGTAATTTTCGCCAAATCTAAGCAGATCAAATTCCTTATCTATTTGAGGTATCTTATAACCTACATAAAAATATCCAAAGAATCTATCCTCCACATTTAAATTATCAATAAAAGCAGAAATCTGATCAATCTCTGCATTGCTAATATTAAAATTGAAAAAATTTTTAATTCCTTTAAAAGCTTCCTCTGGTAAATTTTTATAACTGCTAACTAAAGAATTTAAATCAATTGGTTTTTTCACTACATTCTCCTACACCTATAAATTTTCTAGACAATCCTATTCATTATACATCCTAAGATTAATACATTAAGTAATTAAAATATTAATACGATAAATCATTTTTCAATGCTTCTATGTATACATCCTTGACTAAGTTGAAGAAACCAATATATTCTCCAAAATAACTGCTGAATTTCTTTATAAATTCTTCTCTTTCTTCTGTATGATGAGACCATATTGACATACTCCCCATCAATTCTCCTATTTCTTTTTCAATTTCTTTTAATTCATCTGGTGATATACCTTCTGAGTAATCATTAAACCATTCCAACCAATCCGCAATTAGCTCCTCTACAGAGGATATTCCGGATTCTGGGCAGAAATTAAATTGCCTTTTTCCTGCTGCGATAAATGTGTCTAAATCATTTAAAATTAGACGAATTATATATGAAGTACTCACTTTTCCGATACTATGTTTCATATTTTCTCCTCCTTATCATTTTTTTCTTCCAATGAAATGTGTTTGTTATACCATTTATTTATTTTTCCTTTGTAATACTTTTCGACTTCGTAATCCGGAATCCAAATTTCGCGATCATAGATTTTACTCATAACACTTTCTAAAACATCCTCATGTTCTCTTGATTTCAATCTACGGTTATGAACCTTAATCTTCTCTATATAGGCCTCTCTCAGCCAATTTGATATGGTTTCACACTGTTTTTGCTTTAGGTGTGACCATTTCTTATTCGTTTGCAGTAATTGTCCTTTAGAACTCCTAATATGATTCTTCATTGATGTCCTCACCCCCTATATTATTTTACTCATTGTTTATTTGAACCGAAGACGCAGCGCATCCCAAATCGGGTAACAGCATATGTCGTTCCAATTTTGCGAATTGAACCTTTTGGAAAATCATTAATCCTTTTACGTAGTGTTGATGCATCAATTCCCCATTCTTCTATTGCATCCGTACTACTTAGAATTTCATTATCCAACAGATTAAGGGGATTCCATTCGACATCTTCATAATCAAAACCATCCAGCTCTAACTGTTGTAAAAGGTCTCTTTCATCCCCTTTTACAGCAAACAAATTATGATCATCTCCCCGGTGTACTTCTTCTAATGTGCATACATCTAGAAATTCATGTCCAGTTACCTCAATCGTACTATTCTCAGATACATAATAATAGATACCTTCTTTCACCTTGAATATAGACTTATTCCATACTCCATCTTCACTAGTACCCTCAAAAATTCGTTCGGCTTTCATTTTCGGACACTCCCCTTTCACGCAAGCGTGAATTAATTAACTTAATCTTATCACGTTTGCGTGAATTGGTACAAGTTAAAGTATTAAAGCATATAAAATCGATATAAATTGACTGTTTTTTCTGAATTTTATTGAAAAATAACTCGAAATCACTCAAATAATGCTGCTGTTCTGCTATGATGATACTAATTAAATAGGATTAGGATACTTCTATAGGATGGGGGAATATATAATGAGTGTTTTAGTAAAGGGGAATGAGCAATTAACCTCTCTATTGAACGATTGGTACCAATCTATGTTATCTCAACAAGTTTTAAAAGCTACCAATTTAAAAAAGGAAATCGATGAAAAAATTAGTAAATTAAGTACTGAGCCGAATCAAGATTGTCAGGATCAAAATTTGCTACTATATTACTCACTACTTGAGTTTCGTTACACAGTCTTAACAGATAGCCTTAGTATTCAAAAAAACAGTTTTGATACTATTAGCGATTATGATATGCCTACAGACCAATTTCTTCGCTTTTATTATCACTTTTTCAAAGCCATGCATGCCACTTTTATCGCAAATTATACTATGGCGGAGGAACATTATAAACAGGCAGAAAAGATACTAGTAGATATACCGGATGAAGTTGAACATGCTGAATTCTATTATAGAATCGCTACTTTTTATCACCATACTTATAACATGCTCACTTCAATTGAATACGCAAATAAATCAAAAGAAATCTTTTCGAAGCATGAAGGCTATGAAGTGAAAGCAGCCTTTTGTAATAGCTTGCTAGGCGGCTGCTGTATCTATTTAAAGCAGTACGAACAAGCAGAAGAATATCTAAATTCTGCAATTGATTTACTTAAAAAGAATAAGGAAGAAGATTCCTTGTTATATGTAAGAAGTACAATAGGGTGGCTATATTCTGATCAAAACATGTCTACTTTAGCTATTCGTCATCTTTCAGAAGTAACAGCTAAAATGCCTACGCACTTTAAGGCTATCTTCCTAGAAGCTAAGGAACATTATAAATTAGGAGAACAATCGGCAGCCAGCCAACTCATTGATAAGGGATTACAGATCTGCAGGGGAATTAATAACGAGGAATATACGCATCACTTCTCTATTTTAAATAGCTTAAACGAAAATATTCCATTGGAAGAATTAGAAAAAATCATTCAAGAAGGAATTGTGTACTTTGAGAAAGAAGAGTTATGGGATTATGTTGTGGAATATGCTGAATTATTTGCTACAATATGTAGAAAATTAGAAAACCACAAAAAGGTAAGTGACTATTTCCATGTTTGTTATCAAGCTAGACGAAAATCCATCGAAAAAGGAGCGTTAAAATAATGAAAAAAATTATCTTATTATTATCTGGTATTGCTTTTATTGGGGCGTTAACGGTGGGAATTACTCAGTCTTCTCAGACAGACCAACTTGCTACTCATGGACATTACCCTTCTCCTACATATAGTGTCGGCGACCATGGTGGTGCACCACAACAAATTTAATCTAAGCGCATTTAAAAGTCCTCACTTATTGTGAGGACTTTTGTTATACTATCTAACACTCGTCTATAAACCTAGTACACTAACAATCTGGCAAGCTTTGAAATTCTCAATATGATAGTACATCTCTAATCCTCTTCTTTCCGAACGTAGGATCTTTCCTCTCATTTTTGATAGATGCTGAGAAACAGTAGATTGTGGTATTTTTAATATATCTGTCAATTGCGTTACATTACAGATTCTATGATGATTTAACTCCTTCACAATTTGTAATCTAACTGGGTGTGCCATGATTTTTAATAATTCTACGTCTGCCTCTGGAATTTGGTTCATTTCTTTTTTATTTTGTAATGTTGTCATTTTTAATATCTCCTTTTCTATATTCCATTTTTATTTTTTTATCGAATTAATTGACGTTTTACATGTTCATGTCTGTTTATATACAAGGTGTTTTATCGGTTTCCCTCTTCTATCTTTCGTCTCTAAAGTATAAAAGTATAATAATAGCTAAAAATCCAACAAAAGATAACATAGGAATCGTAATAAAACCAAATAAATTCAAGTAATCTTCCGTACAAGAAACTCCTACGGAACATATCTTCATCTCGCTTGCAGGAAAGGTTTGAATCGTTATTTGATAAACAGCTAGTAATAAGCCGATACATGCAAATGGGAATGCATATGTACTTACCAACGGGTCTTTTCTATACATGCCAACACCTAATATCAGTACTAATGGATACATGACCATCCTTTGGTACCAGCATAAATCACATGGTGGAAGTTTCATCCATTCACTAAAAACCAAGCTTATAAGCATTGCACTTGTAGCTATCATCCAAGCAATTGCAATATGATACTTTCGAATTAACGCCATTCTTCATTCACCTCATTTAATGATTTGCTCTACTTAGCGTCCGTATGTGATTAGCTTATTTCCATGCTTTGAGAATCCTGTCTCAATGGAAAGTATCCAATCGTTGATATCTTCCCAATCATATCCTTTTTCTTTTAGTTCTATCGGGAACTTATTCTCGAAATCATCCCGCATTTCGTACATACTTTCCAATGCTTTTTCCATTTGACCAAATTTATAAAAAATGTGCGTGTTTACACGTTTGTTTCTCTTTTCTGATACAGCCAAATATACGTATCGTTTTTCTTTCGCTAAAACGAATTTTAAGAATCCCGCTACCTGACTCATCTCTTCCATCTCCTTCACGGTTTTCCTTACCACTCTCTTTTTAGTGCGAGTAAGGAAAACTTTCTCTCTTACAGTTTAATTCAATGAATATCTCATTTTTTTGCTTTGAAAATACAAAAAAACACTCATCATCACAATGTTTATTACACCAGCTGCAGCTCCAATTTTCGAGATAACATAAACATATTCATTACTACTAAATGGCAACAGACTCGCGAAAATAAATAAAGTTGACATAATAAAAGATAAGAGCATATTTCTTTTGTTCTCATTCATCATGAAGCCTCCTTTTTGTACAAGTATTTGTATTCATACTTAGTAAGTACAAATTGGGTATTAAGCCGCATCATTACGGTTATAATGATGTTTCTTTTCATTCACAAAACCTTTGATACTCCACACTCCACTTTTAGTTGATTTTGCTTTCTTTTCTGCATCTAACATTTGTGGAAGCAGCGTAGTGTTCGGTTTAGTAATATAAGCTACAATCCCGTATCCTAATTTGACCATTAATTCATTTACATGTATTCCCTCGCAAAATATATACGCTAATTTTCTGCCATACTTGTCTTCTTTTTGTCCATGATCATATACCAGGGTTACATCTTTTCCTTCTATTTGTTTCTTTAGAAAAGAAGATGCTTCTTTACCCATCTTTTGTGGCGGAATCTTTCGAGAAACAGATTCAGGGGTGTCTAATAAAAGTAACCTTACCGTCTGCTTCTTCCCGTTTACTTTCACATCTACTGTATCTCCGTCTTTTACATGTATTACTTTTCCTTTACCCGTTTCTAAGCCTTTTAATTTGTCCCTGTATGCTTCCGGAATATCAACATTACTCTTTCCTTCTACATTCTGCTGGATTGCTTCCTGGGCCGTTTGTGCAGGCCTCGAATCATTTGTTTGTGTCGAACTGCTGCATGCTGTAATTTGAAAGACTAATGATGTTACACAAGCAATCTTAATCCATGGTTTCATACCGTAGTATCCTTTCCTATTAGTATCACTCTACTTAATATACAAATGGACTATATGCTGGATTAACTTCTTTATAATCACAACACAAGCAAAAACGAACCCACTTTGGATGTTCGTTAAACGTAGCCCTGAATGATTGCTTTTTACATTTGGGAC